>JAOZJV010000288.1 GCA_029935695.1 Candidatus Krumholzibacteriia bacterium
CATTCGATTGGCCCGAGATCAGTGGGGTTTGGGAAAAACTGCGGGAAGAAGAGAGCGAGCTGATGGAAGCCATCGAATCGGGTGACCGTCAGGCCATGGAGCATGAGTTGGGTGATTTTCTTTTTTCGGTGGTGAATGTGGCCCGGTGGCTGAAAATTCAGCCGGACATGGCCCTGCGCCAGGCCAACAATCGCTTCCGCTCACGTTTTCATTTGGTGGAAGAGGAATATAAAGGCCTTGAAAAAACCATGCAGGACGCCCCCATTGATGAATTGGAGGCGTCCTGGCAGCGGGCCAAACAGAAGCTGGCCGAACAGTAGTCTTTATTCCGGACAGCCGTCCTCGTCATCTACCCCATCGTAGTCTTCGGGCTCGTTGGGACAGGTGTCCAGGCTGTCAATGATTCCATCCATGTCGTTGTCGTCTTCCGGGCAACCGTCTTCGTCTTCGAAGCCGTCCATGTCCTCCGCTTCATCGGGACAACCGTCAAGATCATCACCAATGCCATCACCGTCGCGGTCCAGGAAATCGTCGGGGCAGCCATCCTCGTCCCGGTGGCCGTCCATGTCTTCGGCTTCATTGGGGCAGATATCCCAACGGTCGGGGATGCCGTCTCCGTCATTGTCCAAATCAGGGACACCATCATCATCCTGCCAACCGTCATAGTCTTCCGGATCCATGGGCGCGCCGTCCAGTTCGTCGGGCACCCCATCGAAATCGTTGTCCAGATCAGGGCAGCCGTCCTCGTCCTCGAAACCATCCAGATCTTCGCCAGAAAGAGGACATTCGTCCTTGCGGTCAACAATGCCGTCATCATCCTGATCCCGGCCGCCGATGGAGAACTGGCGGGACACACCCACCTGCATGGTCCATTCAGGGAAAGCCGGATCCCAACCCGAGTTGGGGTCGTCATCGATCAGACTGGTCTCGTAGTTTAAGTGCAGGGCCCAGCCTTCCACCACGCCCCAGCGCAAACCGGCGCCAATGGCGGAATATTGTTCTTTTTTGGCGATGAGCTCCGTTCCCGGGAAGCGGTCCATGCTGTATTCAATCCAAAGCGAGGTAGTATTGCGGCGGAACTCCACGGCGGTGCGCAGCAGGATCTGATCATTGGCTGAATTTCCGCCCACGGTTTCGGCAGCGGGATAACGCGGAGCCCAGGGCTGAAAACCCTGCTCTCCCATGCCATAGCCATACTCTTCGGCCTTGTTCCAGCGGTAGCCAAAATTCACATGCAGGCGCATTTCCGGCACCTGATTATCGGTCCAGAAACGCCAGGTCAGGGCGGCACCGGCCGTGGGTGAGAATACTCCTTCGGTCAGGCCGTCAGCAGAGCCCACAGGCAGATTCCCACCACCATAAAGAGCGGCGCGCAGATGTTTGGAAAGGACCGGGCCAGAGACCGTGGCCTGCCAGAGGCCATCAGCCAGGCCGGAGCCCGTCTCGGGGATCCAATCCATGCCACCACTCCAGGTGCGCAGGGGAATTTCCGCAGAGAGCTGCAACCAGGACAGCGGACCCAGTTCAGTGCGCAGATAACCATCCATGTGTTCGATGGTCTCCAGCAGATGGTTCAGTTGGTAAACGGTTGTGTATTTGCGCATCCCGAATTCCACGCTCATCAGGCCATCGGCCGGCATCACGGCGCTGGTGGTATTGCCGAGGTGGGAAGAATCCTGGTGCTGGGAAAGCGTGACCCGTCCATCCGGAAGCAGAGCAGGATCCATGGCCGGATCCAGAGCCGGATCCTCAGCCAGAGCACCAACCGGAAACACCACGACCCACAAGACAAGCTGCCACAAAAGTAATCTCAAGCCTCAGCTCCTGTTTTGTCCTCGCCGGAATCTTCATGCTTTTTTTTCTCATCCAAAAAACTCATCTGCAAATCCATCACCGCGTTGTCCATGAAACGCAACAGCTCTTCGGGAGTATCCATGCGGCATTTCACCTTCAACATATCCAGGATGTCGATGGTAGAGGCCGCACCGTTGAGGTCCAGTTCATTTTTCCCGGTGGTGGGGTTTTGAATTTTCCCCATCTGCTGCATGGCCGCTGCCTGCAGGGACGAAAAAAGTCCCATCAGAATATGGTCGTGCTTGGTCATTTGAATATCGGTCATAGACTTGCCCTTTCATCGTTGCCTTTTAATGCCTGGGGGCCCTCAAGGGGCCGGTCGAATTCATCCATGACCGAACCGATAACCGATTCGATCAGATCTTCCAGGGTGATGATCCCCAGAGGGCTGCCCCCCGGGTCCACCACCACCGCCAACTGCATTCCCTGATGGCGCAATTCCTCGAAAAGTTCGTAGGGCGACATGCGCACGTCCACCAGCAAATATGAGCGCCAGAGTTTGCGCGGCACCATGCGGTCGTGTTCTTCCCGGCTGAGAAAAAGCAGATCACGGATCAGAACGTAACCCAGCAACTGCCCGCCGTCCTGCCTGGTGATGGGCAGACGGCTGAATCCACTTTGGGCCGCCACTTCCAGGCAGGCTCCCACCGTGGTCTCCGGTCCCACGGTCACCAACTGGTCCAGAGGGCGCATGATGGGCCCCAGGGTCAAACTCGCCAACTCCATGAAACGATCCACGGCGGTTGCAAAACGATGGTCCCCCTGCATGGGAGGCGAATTGGTGAGCAGCAGAGCCGCCAGATTGCGCCGATCCAATTCTTCGCCCGTTTCTCCTTCGCCTTTGGGGACCAACCGGTGCCAGATTCCCGTGTATGCCCTCAGAAGGCCCCTCACAGGGGTCAGCAGCACCATGGCCACCCCAATGACCGGCACCGAAGCCAGGGTCATCACCTCGGGAAATTCCCGGTAAATCACCTTGGGCAGGATTTCACCAAATACGATCACCAAAGCCGAGACAATAACCACGGCCAACCATTGCCCGTCCTGGCCAAAACGCTCGGTCAGGGCCATGGTGGCCACGGCACTGACCATGACATTGAACAGATTCGTGCCCACCAGACAGGTCAGGATGGGATCTTCAATGTGCTTGAGCTGTTCAAGCAGACGCTGCCCCCGCTCCGTCGAGCCCAAACCACTGTGACGCAACCGCACCCGACTGACACTCATATAACCGGTTTCAGTTCCGGAAAAGAAAGCAGACAGGGCCAGACAAACCACCACAATGACCGATAATGCGGGCCAGCCCAAAGCGATGCTGTCCACCAGAGCGAAGAAACTCATTCGTTTCCTCCATTCAGGCGTGCATCCGCCAGCATGGTCAACTGGATCCGCTCCACCCGGTGGCCAGACATCTCCAGCACCGTCAGGCGGCTTTGATCCAGGGTGAGCCGGTCACCAGGCTCCAGAACCCTGCCGAGGCGGGCCATCATGAAACCGGCCACGGTGCGGTAATCCTTATGGGGAGGCAAAGCCAGCCCGCAGGTTTCAAGCAATTCCCTCAAATCCGTGCGTCCGCTGATGACCCACCGGCCATCACCCTGGGCAATCATCTGGGCATCATGAATGGCCGCGTCCATGGCCGGTCCCATCAACGCCTGCAAACAATCTGCCATGGTCACGATGCCGGTGAAATCGCCGTGCTCATCGACCACCGCCGCCAGGTGGGCTCTGCCTTGCCGCATTTCAGCCAAAAGTGCCGCCACATCTTTACTCTCGGGAACAAAAAGCAGCGGGCGCAATCCGGCGTGCAGAGGTTGCTCCGGCTGGCTGAGCCCCGGCACCAGCAAATCTTTCAAATGGAAAAAGCCCATGGGAATATCCTGACCTGGTTCCATCACCGGATACCGGTTGAAACCAGCACGCCGGGCTGTGGCCAGAATCTGGATGAGGGTCATATCCCGCCGCAGAGTCACCGCCATGGTCCGGGGTGTCATCACCTGCACCACTTCCAGATCCTCAAGCCAAAGCAGCCGGGCCAGGGAACGGCCTTCTGTCTCGGTCAAAGTACCGTCGTCAACGGCCAGATCGCAGGCCACTTGCAGCTCGGTTGTGTCCAGGGGACGGCTGCCCACATTTTCCAGAGGGATCATCCGCAGAATCACCTTCACCAGCAGGGTCAGAACTATGAGCAGCGGCCAGGTGGCCCACAACCAGATTTGCAGCAACGGCTGGGCCAGCACCACCACCTGATTGCGAAAGCGCAAAGCCAGCATTTTGGGGGTGATTTCACCAAATAACAGCAACAGCAACGTCACCACCGGCACCGCCACAGCCACGCCCCGCGGGCCAAACCAACGCAAACACAAACTGGTGGCCACCACACTGGCTGCGGTGTTGACCAGCAGGTTCCCGATCAACAGAGCGCTCAGCAGGTCATAGGCGTGGCGCAACATGCGGGCCACCCGCTTGCCGATGCGTCCACCCTGCTGCTCCAGGCGGGCCACGTCCACTGGACCGAGGGAAAAGAAAGCCGTCTCCGTGCCTGAAAAAGCAGCGGATAAAACCAGCAGTATCAGAAGAAGGATCAGATCCAAGTCAGATGACCCCGGACAGTTGGTGGAAGGTGGCATGTTTTCCGCGATGTTAGCGGTATTCAGGCATGGGAGCAAGACCGCAACTCAATCATGCAACTTGATCCTGCAATTGAGCAACCTTGCGCCAAGAGCCGAGGAAAACCATTTTCCTGTGAACAAAGATGGTCCATGATGGACCTTCGGTGTTAAAACTTCCCCATCAGACGAGGCTGTTTTGCGGCAAATCCTCATTATTCGCTTTGGAGCTCTGGGAGATCTGTGCCTGTTGGCCTGGTCCATCTCCCGCTGGGCACGAGGAGAAAATGCCGAAGACAGGCAAGTCACGCTGGTGACCAAAGCCGCTTTCGCCCCTCTGATGGAAAAGATGCAGGGCATTGACCGGGTTATTCCCTTGCCGGAAGGTGGTTTCGCTGAACTGGGCCGCCTGGCCAGCCAACTGCGGGCCGAAAATTTTGATGTCATCATCGACGGCCACAACATTCTTCGCGGAAACCTGCTGCTGATGCTCATGGGGCGCCGTCCTGACTCCCGGCTGGGAAAAGACACCGCAGCACGGCTGGCCCTGCTGGGCTTCGGGAAAAGTCACCAAAATCTGAACCAGACCATGAGTGATCGTTTTGATGACATCTTTGAGGCCATTGCTCCTGGAAAACTGGTGGAACCTTTGCCACCCCTTTCCGGCCTGCGCCAAAGCGCGGAAAATCAAACCACCACACTGGGTCTGGCCCCGGGTGCCCAGTGGGACAGCAAACGCTGGCCTGAAGAAAACTATGCCGAGTTGCTGGCCAATTATTGTCGTCAGAATTCAAACCCCGTGCG
>JAOZJV010000845.1 GCA_029935695.1 Candidatus Krumholzibacteriia bacterium
CCCGTGCTGTGGATCGACACCCTGGATTTTCAAAAATTTCAGCGCATGGCCCACGATGACATGACTTTGGACCAGTGGACCGAAAACTGGTCGAACCGCGCTGCCGATACCGTAAATGAAACCTGTTTTGCCACTTATTATGGCAGCGATGCCGAAGTTTTTAACTTCCGTCCCGGGCGCTATTCTCATGAAGGTGACCATGGTCAGGCCAGCGAATGGAATCGTATTCGGCAGGCCCTGGATACCCTGACCAAAAATCCGCACCTGCAACTGGGTACCCTCGGCGCCGCTCTTGAAGAAAAACCATCAGAAGTGTGCAGCCTGGCCCTGTCCCTGGAATGCACGGAACAACCGGTGGTGGTCAAAAAACAGGAGAAATACAATTTGAACCGGTGGGCCGTCACCGGGCGGGGTGATTTGGAAGCCAACACAGCCTGTCATATTCTTGCCGCAGGATTGGATGATACAGCTTCCGACAGCCAATGGCGCGACCTCCTCTTTAAGTGGTCATCGGATTTCCGAACCCACATCACATCTGATCGATGGAAATCTTTCAACACCGCTCTGGAAAAACAGGACGTGGAGAAATTCCTTCCCAGCAAAGGCGAACCCATTGCTTTTGAATCAGCCGGACGACAGCTAAATCTTTCAACGGATTCTGCCAAAGTGGTCCTGGATTTGAGACGAGGACTGGCCCTGAATTCGCTGGTGTTTCCCTTGTTGGGTGAATCTCCGGCCCTGGGCACATTGCCCCATGGCCACTTCGACGACATCTCTTTTGGTGCCGATTTTTATTCTGGCCATTCGGTGGTTCAGCGCCCAGGTAAACGCAAGCTGACCGACCTGCAGGCTTGTGCCTCCACCACCACGGTTTACCGGCGACCCGACGGGAACCTGGTGGCCCAGGCCGAGATTTCCGATGGTGATTTAAACATCATCAAAGAGATTGAAGTGGATGCAACGGCGCCCCGCATCATCCTGAGCGGCCGCCTTCAGTTGCCAAAGCGTCAAGCCGGCGAAATTCACCCGGTGCACCTGACGGTGGTGCCCGGTTTATTCGATGCTGGTCATTTGCGATTCCGAACGCACAACGGCGGGTCGGAAATGGAAGAATTTCCACTCAGCGAATCAAGTGTGCATCACGGGGCATCCTATTCCACTTTGATCACGGCCAAGGGAGGCCTCGGGGCCACTGAAAATATTGTCGAAATAGGAGACGGTAAATGTTCCCTGGTGATCCGGCATGACCCCTGTGTTTCAGCCCTGATCCCCACCGTGCGCTTTGAGAAGGTGCGGGGCGGAGAGTACTTCCTGCGATTGCGGTACAGCGCCCAGGAAATTGATGAAACCTTTGTGGAGAATGATGCGCCCTGGCAGGTGGGGTGGCGCATCATTGTGGAAGCCCGGGTGGATTAGTCTGTTTCCGGGAGGAGTTTCTTAAGAGCCAGTTTGTCTGGCTTTCCGGATTTGTTCTTGGGTAATTCGTCTAAAAAAATGAGTTGTTTGGGAAACAGAGTATTGTCCAATTCCTTTTTGCAGAACTTTTTT
>JAOZJV010000289.1 GCA_029935695.1 Candidatus Krumholzibacteriia bacterium
CGGGGCCCTTCCCACCTTGTTATTTTTGCGACAAAGCCTGGATATCACAGGCTAAGCAGGCTTTGATTCCACCGCCCGGGTTCGTCCCGTTGGAGCTTCCGTGTTTCGCAAACTCACCGCAGAAGAGCAACAGACCAAGACCAAACGCCGCCGTCTTGTTTTCCAATCCCTGCCGCGCGCGCCTCTGAAGCTGCGCACGGCAGTGCAGGCCTTCAGCATGGCCACCATTTTGTGGATCGGGTGGCAGTTTTTCTCCTGGGTGCAAGGATTGGAAAATGGAATCACCACCGGCTCGCGGCCACCCGGAGTCGAGGGTTTTCTGCCCCTCAGTGCCCTCATGAGCCTGCGCCATCTCTTTGAAAGTGGCAAATTTTCCATGGTCCATCCGGCCGGATTGGTCATTCTTTGCCTGATCCTGCTGACAGGTCTCTTCCTGAAAAAAGCCTTCTGTTCCTGGATTTGCCCGGTGGGAAGTTTTGCAGAAATTCTGGCCCGGTTTTCTCACCGTTTGTTTCATCG
The DNA here is from genome assembly GCA_029935695.1 of Candidatus Krumholzibacteriia bacterium. Lineage (GTDB taxonomy): Bacteria > Krumholzibacteriota > Krumholzibacteriia > LZORAL124-64-63 > LZORAL124-64-63 > LZORAL124-64-63. The sequence goes on from JAOZJV010000289.1 coordinate 520, forward strand.
CCGGTTAAAATTGCCTGTGTGGCTCGACTATCCCCTGATGAGTTTGAAATATCTTCTGCTGGCATTTTTCGGGTACGCCATTTTTGTGACCATGACCCCCCAGCAAATAAGCGACTTCCTGGTGACGCCCTACAACAAGGTGGCGGACATCAAGATGCTGTATTTTTTCACTCACCTGTCCGCCTTCAGCATGTGGACCCTGATCATTCTCACCGCTCTGTCCTTTGTCCTGCCCTATTTCTGGTGCCGGTACCTCTGCCCCTACGGCGCGCTGATCGGACTGGTCTCGCTGTTTTCCGTCACCAGAGTGTCCCGATCCATCCCCGATTGCACCAACTGTGGCAAATGTGCTGCTGTTTGTCCCTCCTTCCTTGCGGTGGATTTGAAGGCTTCGGTCAATTCTGTCGAATGCACTGGTTGCCTGGAATGCGTGAGCAATTGCCCTGAAGACAACGCCCTTCAGGTGCGCACTCCAAAATTGTGGCGGCGCAATGTGCGCCCCGTGGTTTTTGCCGCCCTGGTGTTCGGTGTGTTCTTTGGTGGCATGCAGCTGGCCAAACTCAGTGGTTACTGGCACAGCAATGTTGATCAATCTGAGCTGGTGGACCGGGTTGAGCGGGGGCTTGAAGGGCCAGAATATGACCATGTGGGCCGCCCTGCTCCCGATCGGTCTGCACATTAGGCCATTAAAGAGTCAGGACTTTCTGTCGATAAGATGAATGGGTTGAAGCATTCCTGTAGTTAAAGAGGTATGCGAACCATCTTGTTTATTGGCTGAGGAAGTCCGTGGCATTGTCCAAAAAAACATCTGAACGACACCTTCCCGAGCTGGACCAATTGGCCAATGCCGCAATGGCGAGCCGGTCCCTGCGGGTTGCCTATATTTATGTGCCATTTTCCATCATTGTTTCCCTGGTCACCGATCTGTACAAAGATTTTCCGCTGGCGACCTTTGCCTTTGTCGGCCTGTTTTTGGTGATAGGAGCTCTGCGCACGCATTTAGCTCGGGGATTTCAAAACACGCCCGACACAGCACTTTGGATGAAAAAATTTAATATCCTGACGATGATTCCCGCCCTTGCCCTGGGATCGGTGGGACCTTTGGTTTTCCTGGCCAAGGGCGCCAGTTGGGATTTCAATATTTGCGTCCTGGGTCTCACAGGAGTTTCAGCCGGAGCCAGCAGCAGCCTGGCACCACGTATAAAAACATTTAGGACATTTGAGCTTGTACTTCTTATGCCAACAGTGATCACTCTGGCCGTTTTTGCCGAAGGGAAAACCCAGGGTTTGTCAGTATTGATATTCATTTGGGTCGGCCAGGTCCTTATCCTGGGCCACTATTTCCATAAGGAATTCTGGGCAGCAATCAAAGGGCAGCACCAGCTCAAACAACGGGCAACCGCTCTGGAGAAAGCCAACACCAAAGTGAAACAGGCCAGCCGGGCCAAAGGTGATTTCCTTGCCAACATGAGCCATGAAATCCGCACGCCTCTCAATGGCATCATTGGTATGACCGACCTGGTGCTGGAATCGGACCTGGACAAACAGCAGCTGGACTACCTTCAGGATGTAAAATCTTCCGGAGAAACCCTCCTGAGAATCATCAATGAAATTCTGGATTTCTCAAAGATTGAAGCGGGAGGCATCGAGATCGAATCGATTCCCTTCTCGGTGAAAAAGGTCATGAAAAAAGTGGTGCGCCCCCTCCGCTTTTCGGCTGAAAGCCGAGCCAATGAGCTGGTCATTGATCTGGACCCGAATCTGCCTGAAAGATTGAAAGGCGATCCTCACCGGCTGTGGCAAATCCTCACTAATCTGACCAGCAACGCGGTGAAATTTACGGAAAACGGGAAAATCACCCTCAGTGCGGAAATGATGGGGCAGGTGGGCAAACGCATCACCATGGTGCTCAAAGTCAGCGATACTGGCATTGGAATTTCACCCGAGGCTCAGGCGTCAATTTTTCAGGCTTTCAGCCAGGCCGATGAATCCACCACCCGCAAATTTGGTGGCACCGGCCTGGGGTTGACTATCTCCAAAAAACTGGCGGAATTGATGGATGGCGCCATCACTTTAAAAAGCACGGTGGGTGAGGGCAGCTCCTTTGCCATCTTGCTCCATCTGGATGAGGCTCCTGCCGAGGATATCAAAGCAGCCAAACCTCAGCCCAAAACTGACGCCATCGATCTTTCAGGCCTCCGTGTTTTATTGGCTGAAGACAACACCGTCAACGCGAAACTGGCCACCCGGCTTCTGGAAAAATCCGGCATTCTGGTGGAATGGGCCCAGGATGGAAAACAGGCCCTGGAGGCCTGGCGGGAAAATTCTTTTGATATGGTTTTGATGGATGTGCAAATGCCGGTGATGGATGGCTTTGAAGCCACGGTACAGATCAGGAAAGCCGAAGGGGAAACAGAAAATCCCATCCCCATCATCGCCCTGACGGCCCATGCCATTGATGGATACCGCGATCAGTGCCTGGAAAAAGGCATGGATGATTTCCTGACCAAACCCTTGAATCCACGCCGATTGCGGGATTGTCTGGGCTTGTGGGCGCCCCAGCCGACTCAGTCCGAGCCACAATCCGTCTGATCTCCCTGCAACTTGGCCACCAGATGACCCACCGCCGGCCAAACCGCTTCCAGATTTTCCAGCGCGGCCCGCGGACTGCCAGGCAGATTGATGATCAGGGTGCCGCCCCTCGTTCCGGCCAGGGCCCGGCTGACGATGGCGTGGGGAGATTTTTCCATGCTGCAGGCCCGCATGCGTTCGCCAAATCCCGGCAAAAGGCGGTGCAGCACAGGGGTGGTTGCTTCGGGAGTGACATCTCTGGGAGAAACACCGGTACCACCGCAGGTGAGAATCAAGTCGAAGCCATCATCATCACACCACTTGATCAGATGCCGGGTGATGAGATCCTGGTCATCGGGCAACAGATCCAAAAGGATGTCCTGATGGCCGCTTTGGCCCAGAAAATCAACCAGGGCAGGACCGCTGAGATCTTCCCGCAGACCCTTGGAACCCTTGTCGCTCAGGACCAGAACCGCGCAGCGCAGAGGTTGAAATTTATGCTTCATCAGATGCCGCTCCCCGCTCATAGACGCCGCTTTTGCCACCACTTTTGAACAGCAACCGCACCGGCCCAATGGAAATACCTTTGTCCATGCCTTTGCACATGTCATAAACCGTCAATGCCGCCACGGTGGCCCCGGTCATGGCTTCCATTTCAACCCCGGTTTTTTCCACAGCGATCACTTCACACACAGCGGTGATGGTGCTGGCCTGCCGGTCGTGATGAAAATCCAGACTGGCGTGGTGAATGGCCAGAGGATGCGAAAGCGGAATCAGGTCAGAAGTTTTTTTCACCGCCACAATGGCCGCCAACCGGGCCACGGCCAGGACATCGCCCTTGGCTGTTTCAAGGTCCAGAACCTGATCCAGAAGATCGGGTGTCAAACACACCACCGCTTCGGCTTTGGCCCGCCGTTCGGTGGCCGGCTTACCGCTGACATCAACCATGTGGGCCTGTCCCTGTTTGTCGAAATGATTGAAGGCCATGTTCGTCTCCTCTTAACCGATGCCAAAAGTGCAGTCGGGAAAATGTTCTTCAGCTCCGGGCTGGGCCAATCCGCCATGTCCCAGGCGGTGAATGTCTTCGGCTGTGATGGCAATGCGGGCCAGCAACCGAGGCAACAGCACATCCAGGGCCGTGGCCTGGTTGAAAATTGTTGCTGCGGGCACGGCGCAAACCGGAGTCTCACCAAACGCGCCGATAGTGAAGTTATTTCCCGGTTGCATGGGCATACCCCGCACATCAAAATGAACGCCTGCATCCTCCATGGCCTGCACCGTCACATCATCCGGGTCCACCGATGTGCCGCCGGTCACGAACACGATATCACAATGGGCAACGGCCTTACCCACTTCGGCACTGATACGCTCCAGGTTATCCGGCAAAATGGTATCATGGATGACATCCACACCAAAAGGCTTGAGGGTTCTTTGCAGCCGCGGCAAAAAAGCATCCTTGATGCGGCCTTCGTAAACTTCACTGCCAGTGACCAGAACCGCTGCAGTTTTCACCACATAGGGCTCCACTGAAAAAAGCGGTGTGGAAAGACCACCAACCACCTCGTCGATGATGGACGGCGCACAGGTCAGAGGTACAATACGAAAACCCGCCAACAGTTGCCCGGCTTTGACCGGGAAATTATTGGGGATGGTGACCATGGTCGGAATCGACAAACGGTTGATTTGGTACAGGCGCTCAGGATCAACCCGAAACACACCATCTACCGCTGCCCGGAAATTAATTTTTCCTTCACTGGGCCGCTCATCATGCTCAATGTTGGCGCCGGCAGCCAGAGGAGCCACTGTCAGGGCGGCATCATCCTCGTGAATGTCGGTGTCCCCTTTTTCCACTACAAAAATGGCCGTCTTGCCCAGATCCAGAAACCGGGGAATATCTTCGGCTGCAATCACATGGCCTCTGCGAAAAGCCACGCGCTTGATTTTTTTATCCGAAATAATCTCAGTGACATCATGCCCCAAAGGCATTCCCACGGCATCTTCCACTTTGACCTTACGCATTTTCAAACCAACGATCTGCCACCAGAGATTCAATGATGCGCACACCCCGGTGGCCAAAAATCGGGTGAGGCTGAAGGGAAAAATCATCTGCCAGATTCATGGCTGTGCGCGCGGGTGGCAACCCGTCCGATCGTGAACCTTCCAGAACCT
>JAOZJV010000846.1 GCA_029935695.1 Candidatus Krumholzibacteriia bacterium
TGCCCAAGGAGGTTTGGCGACCGTATAACTTAAGTCCTGTTGTTTAATGCTGATATAACCTTTCGTTAGGGGCTTGCCGGTGGTGATTAGCCTTCCGGCGCATCCGTCCGGACTTCTGTCCTCTCGGCCGTTTGATCCATGTCCAGCCAATCGTTCCCTTGGTCAACTTGGTCAACCTGGTCAAAATCCATCTCCACCTGAGGCGGCGTGATCAACGCAGACCTCGTTTGCGCATCTTTTGCTGAACAGATAGAAAATCATCATCATCAAGATCAAGTGCTGGATGAAACTCGGCCTCAACTTTGCACGACTTCTCAAACACACCAACCATCGGAGTCCCAATCACCACCCAAATTCAACGCACCCGAAAACTGATCTGGGCAACTTCCTCTCCATCCCCTGGTCAATTGAAAAGCAAGGGCTTCCTGGTGCTGGAATATCAAAACATCAAGGCAAAAATTCTGTCCAGCCGGGCTGCGGGCACAACACGATCTTCACTGGCCAATCCGGCTGAAAAAACACTGCAAATCTTCCGGCACCACAGTAAAATTGCCATTGTGGGCGTGCAGTGCCGCGGCAATGAAGATCTGATGGCCGTCTATGGTTATCTGGTGGAGCCGGCTTTCCGCCTGGGCTGCACCCTTTTGATCGCCGCCGACTTGAGTATGGCACGGTGGGCTCAGTCCAACCTTATTCCCGACCCCCACTGGCGCTACCCCTGGACTTTTGAGCGACTGCAAAACCTGCTGGAGCTGGGCCGCCATCCCTGCCCCGTCACCGTCTCCGGGCACGTCAGCCGGTGGCGACAATTGTGGAACAAAGTGTCGCGGCGCGATGACAGAAACCTTCCTCCCTCCCCAACCACTCGCCTGGATCCTCAACAAAGTGCCGCAGTAAACGCCGGTGACGGAGTGGTCCAGGTCATTGCTCCGGCAGGCAGCGGGAAAACCACCGTTCTCATCCAACGGGTCAAAGAATTGAAAAGACGGGGAACGCCGCCCGGACAAATTCTGTGCATGTCGTTCAACCGCGATGCCAAAGTGGAAATCGGCCAGCGGCTGATCAAAGCGGGAACCGGTGGTGTGGTGGTGCGCAGTTTTCATGGTATGGGACTGGCCATTCTCAAAGCGGAAAACCGTCTACGGAAAAACATCGGAGGGTTGGATGATGCGAAAGTGCAGCAAATCATCAGCCAGGCCATGTCTGAACATCCCGACTCGCCCGGGCCACCTATGTCATCAACCGACGCCCGCAACATCATCAGCAGCTACAAACTTTCAGCCATGATCTCACCACCGGAGGCTTTGAATCAGGCCGCAAACACCAACCAACAAATCGCCGCCAGAATTTTTGATCTCTACGAACAGGAACTCCTCTGCCTCGACTCACTGGATTTCGACGACCTGGTGGCCAAATCCGTCTCCCTGCTCCAAACCGACCGGGACGTGCGCCACCGCTGGCAAAACCAGTTTCACCGCGTGCTGGTGGATGAGTACCAGGATATCGAACCGTCCCAGGCCCTGCTGGTGGGTATTCTTGCCGC
>JAOZJV010000290.1 GCA_029935695.1 Candidatus Krumholzibacteriia bacterium
CGTCTTTGAAGACATCGTCATGATGAACGACAGCAACATCCAGGAAATTCTCAAAGAGATCGACGGCAAGGAACTGACCATGGCCCTGAAAGGTGCTACCGAAGAAATCAGCACCAAAATTTTGGGCAATATGTCCAAGCGGGCAGCTGAAGGCATCAGGGAAGACATGGAATATATGGGCCCTGTGAAATTATCCGAAGTGGAAGAAGCCCAGCAGCGTGTGGTTGAGGTCATCCGCAGTCTCGAAGAAGCGGGAACCATCACCATCGGAAAGGGCGGCAAGGATGCAGAAATGGTTACCTGATGATTTTGGAATTTCTGAGTCAGCCGTCGCTGCAGTGGTGCATCCGGATGATTCAATATTTGAATCCGATGTCAGCGCAGCCAGCAGCGACGTCACTGAAAACAGTCGTCTCTTTTTGAGCGAATCTGGTTTTTCAGGTCCTGAAGCCATCATGGCTCATTTAACTCCTGAAGAACGCGCTCAGGTTTTTGAACTTGTGGAACAAGACATCACCAAAGTCTATGAAGAACGCGAGAATGACCTTCGCGCCAAAATGGACGATGATTTGAAAATAATACGGGAGGGATTTGATTCGGCCCTCAGTGCCTGGTCACAGGATCTTCATCAGGCCATGGCAACGCATATGAAAGAGACTGCTGATGCTTCGGCCCGTATGGCTGTGAAAATTGCTGAAAAAATTATCCGCCAAAAAATCAATCTGGACCATGACATTCTCGTCCGGGCCATGGAAACCGCCCTTTTCAAAATTGATGGCGACAAAAACGTCATCGTCAATTTGAATCCTTTGCAAGCCGAGTGGTTGGAAACCCAGGCAGGCGTGAAGGAAAAATTAGGAATTCAGCAGATTGTGGCAGACCGCCGCATCGAAGCTGGGGGATGCGTGGTTAAGACGGAGAAACAGGAGTGGGACGCCACCATCAGCAGCCAGCTGGAATATCTCAGCGAAATAGTGGAAGAGATGATCACCACCGGGGACAAACCTGAACTATCAGCAGAGGATGGCACGGATGCCGAACCCAGCCTGGACTGATCTGGACCATAAAATTCAGGGAGCCGATCCCGTGCGTTCCATCGGTCAAGTGACGCGTATGGTGGGGATGATCATTGAAATTGCCGGCTTGGCCGGACCTCTCGGGTCCCTTTGTCGCATCGAAATTGGTCGCAATCAAGAGCCGGTCCTAGCGGAAGTGGTGGGGTTCAAGGACAACTCCCTTTTGGTCATGCCGTATCTGGACTCTTACGGAGTCGCTCCTGGCGCCAAGGCCACCATAGTTGCCCGAGCTCTCACAGTACCCACGGGGCCCAAACTTCTGGGCCGGGTAATTGATGGTTTGGGGCGTCCTCTCGATGGCGGCCCTCCACTTTTGAAATTACCCCAGGCCAAGCTCAACGGTCGTCCTCCATCAGCACTTTCGCGCAAACGCAACACCGAAGTCATGTCCACGGGAATACGCTCTATCGACAGCATGATCACAACGGCTCGTGGCCAGCGGCTGGGAATTTTTGCCGGCAGTGGTGTTGGTAAATCAGTTTTGATGGGGATGCTGGCCAGGCAAGCCACTGTGGACATCAACGTTCTGGCCCTGATCGGGGAACGTGGTCGTGAAGTCCGGGAATTTATCGAACGGGATCTCGGTCCTGAAGGATTGGCCCGCAGTGTTGTGGTGGTAGTTACTTCGGACGAAAGTGCCGTCATGCGCGCCAAAGGTGCAGAGACGGCCATGACCATTGCCGAATCTTTCAGAGACAACGACAATGAAGTTCTCTTCATGATGGACTCGGCCACCCGTTACGCCATGGCTTTGCGGGAAATAGGTTTGGCAGCCGGCGAGCCTCCCACAACCAAAGGTTACCCGCCATCAGTCTTTGCGGCCCTGCCCAAACTTTGTGAAAGAGCCGGTTGTTCTGATATCAATGCCATGACGGCCTTTTTTACGGTGCTCATTGAAGGCGACGACATTCACGATCCCGTGGGTGATTCCATGCGCTCCATTCTTGACGGCCACATCATGTTAAGCCGCGATTTGGCCCGTCAGCATCATTACCCCGCCGTGGATGTGCTCGGCAGTGTCAGCCGGCTTCGCAATGACATTGTCACCCATGAGGATGTTCAGGCCGGCGCCAAACTCATGCGCTGGATGAAAAGCCTCGAAGATAACCGGGACCTGGTCAACATCGGAGCTTACGTAGCCGGGGCAGACCCACTTCTGGATGAAGCCTTGTCCAAGGAAAATGAAGTGCGTGAGTATCTCACCCAGGGCATCAACGAAACTTCTGAATTGAAATCCACTCTGGTGAAATTGCGTGAATTGACCGGAGTGGCTTGATCATGGCTTTTGAATTCCGTCTTGAAAAAGTTTTGAAGTTCAGACGCCGGGTGATGGAGAAGCACACCCGGGATGTGGCCGTGGCCAATCGTGTGGTGAGTGCCATCAATGAAAAACTGGACAGTCTTGCCGAAGATGTGGACCGCCTGCTTCAAGACAACCTGATGGAGATGAACCTTACCCTTGACGTGGGGGCCCTGATCAACCGCGGGCACTGGTTGGATCACCTGGAAGCCCTGCAGGATGAAGTGGAAAAAGAACTGGAAACGGCGGAGCAGGAATTGGCTGACCAGCGGGCTCTTCTGACACAGGCCTGGCAGGATCTGGATGTTCTGGAACGTCTGCGTGAAAAGCAGAAAACCCTTTGGATTGAAGAGCAAAGAAAGCTTGAAAACAAGGAAATGGATGAGATCGGTCAGATCAGGGCCGACCGCAGCCAAAGGGAAAAGGTTTCCGGTCTTGAGGAACAAATTTCCTGATTGAAAGAATTCTGACCAGGGCAAGAATCTTGGTCATGCTTCAGAAGGTGTTGTCTTTTTGAAGTTTACGGAATGAAATCTTGGGATGGAGAAAATTTCCGGCCTGGCACCCCGGTTGCGAGAGATCCATTGACCCATTGTAGGTATCGGCAGGCAGAAGGCCAGCTTTAGGAGAAAATCGATGAAAAGCGTCATTATCATTTCTGTTGTCACCTTCATCCTCATTTTCGGGGGTGTGCTGGTGATGAGTGGTCAACTGAACAAGGCCGCCATGACCGCCGGTTTGCCTGAAATGGGACCTGAAGATTATGAAGCAGCTGAGCGGGTTTTCCGTGACATGGCCATTGAACGGGACCGAATCCAGCAGGACAAGGAAGAGCTTCTGACCATGGGGCAGGCTGTGGCAGTCCAGCAACAGGTTTTGAATTTAAGCCGCGAACAATTGATGATGGTGATTAAAAAACTGGAAACCAAACAACAGGAATACATCGAAGAACGGGAACGCTCGGCAGTGAAATTGGCAAAGATGTATGAAGCCATGAAACCTGCCCAGGCTGCCCCCATTATGCAGGCTCTCGATATGGAAATCATCCTGGACATTATGGGAAGAATGAAAGAACGACAAGCAGCCAAGATCCTGTCCAAAATGGATGCCGGTCTGGCCGCACAGGTGAGTACCAGAATGAGTTTGAAAGGTGGGATCTGATGGAGATGATGAGTCAATTGCCTTTGCCTCAAGCCCAGGTAAGCAACAGTGCCCAACCCAAATCCACAAAACCCAAAGAAGACGACACAGCGGCTGCCGAAGTGGTTTCATTTCCAACTCTTCTGCAAGACAATAAAAATGCAATGACCACCGGCGGGGACAAGCAAACCGCTGAAGAACAAAGTTCTCCACAGAAAATGCCCACCTCTGGTTTAGGCGCCACTGTTGAGATGGTCCAGCCAGGAGGATTGGTTGACGGTCTTTCTGCATTGATTTTGGAAATGGGGGACGCGCCCAACTCCAACAGCCTGGTGATTCCAGCCGATACTGGAAAAATCACCCCGGAAATGCCTGCGGGAGACATCCTTCCTCAAACAACAGAGACTTCCCTGCTGAGTGCTTCAGAAACGGCGACGCCTGTGGGGACCGCCGAAACAACTGAACCTCAAGCACCGGCCAGTGCTGAAACGCAAACTCTCAACCCAGCACCGGTGGATCATCAGGTACAATCCGCTGCCACGGTCATCACTGCAGAAACGGCAGGGCTGGAATCCATAGAAACCTTGGGCAAAGTTAAAGTGACAGGAAAGGGCCAGGCAACGCCCAAAGCCCAACCTTTGAATCATGAATCCAAAACCACGAACCAGGAAACCAAAACCGCTGGTGGCGCTATCCCCATGACAGAAGCTCAGGTTGAGGACAGCCTGGCCATACCTAAAGGGGATATGGATGGTAAATCACCAGAGCAGCTACAAGCTCCTCCCGTACCAGAAGCCATGAAAGTGGAAGTGGTCAAGGATACTCCCACCCCTCAACAGAGCAACGCCCCGGCCGTGGAAAATCCTGTGCTGGTGCGCCAGGCCTCGGCTGAACTGGATCTCCTTTCTGTCCAGGCAAACGCACAGAAAAATTATCAGCAACCTGCAGCGACAACAGATCAGGGCGCCATCGCCAAACCGACTCTGGCGGACTTGAATCTCGACTCAGGTTCCATGGAATCCAAGGAACAAAACGAGCAGAGTATCGCGCGCATTCTTTCTTCCATGAATGATACCACCTCCCCGGTGAAGCGAAGCATCAGAGGACAAATCCTCTCTGGAGTGGTGGAGCATCTTCAGGAAGAAATCAGCAAAGAAAAACTCACCATCCGCTTGAATCCAGAAAAACTGGGGCAGGTTGAGATTCTTTTCAAAACCCAGGGTGATCAGTTGAATATCACCATCAACAGCTCCGGCAGAGAAGCTGAACAAGCCATCAAAGAGGGCACCAAAGAGTTGGCTGAAAATATTGCTGATCGTTCGCAGCGCTGGAATCTGGTGGATATCAGAGTGGAAAACAGGAGCCAGGATCAGCAATCAAAACAGGAATCACGGCAGGATGAGCGGCGGGAAAAACAAAACAAAGGCGAGCATCAACAACAAGAAGGTCACCGCAGTCATAGGGACCATAACCAGGAAACGGAAGCCAGTGAATGGGCCGCTTTCCACCTCGGAGGATAAGATATGCCTATCCAGGGAATCACTGATGGAACGAGTCCAGTCGTTGGCCAGCCCGAACGGGATTATTCTGAAATCGGGAAATTGGATTTCATGAAACTGCTGGTAGCCCAGATCCAAAACCAGGATCCAACCAGCCCTATGGACAACGCTGAGTTCACCTCTCAAATCACGGAATTCACAATGCTGGATGAGATG
>JAOZJV010000847.1:0-496 GCA_029935695.1 Candidatus Krumholzibacteriia bacterium
GTTTGCCTGCTGACCAGATTCGCCACCGGGTGGAAGCGGAGTTGGTGAAAGCCACGGGTGCCGAGGTCACTATTGAAGATGCAGGTATCAGCTGGTGGCCTCAACTGGGGGTGACCCTGAAAGATATTACAATCCAGGGAAAGGGATCGGACCTGGCCAGGATCACCGGTTCAGCCAATGAAGTGGGGCACTACGCAGCAACCCTGCAGCGTTTTATGGTGATGGTGGAAGTGCAACCTCTGCTGAAAAAAGAAGTGGTGGTGGACGCCGTCCGGATCCTTGGACTGGACCTGGAGATGGACCTCAAAGGAGAACCTTTAAAGGTCACTGGCGCGGATCTTGCCGTGAAAGATCTGAAAATTTCCATGGACGCGGCCCAGGAGGCTGGAAAACCACCAGCTGGAGCTGGAAAGCGTCCCGTGGGAGAGTTGATCCCCGAAGAATTGGTGCTGGCTTTTGAAGGATCGTCCCATGGTCTCACGGTCCGTAAAATGCC
>JAOZJV010000847.1:506-1539 GCA_029935695.1 Candidatus Krumholzibacteriia bacterium
GGTGGATGTGAAATTCCACGGTGATCTGGATGCCAGAATTCTGACCCTTGAAAATATTTCCGCCAGTCTGGGCACGGGCCTCCTGGAGGGTAATCTGGAGATTGATTACGAACGCAATCCCCATGGATTTCTGGATTTTGAAGCCCAGGCCACAGCCGTTCCCGCCAAAGCTCTGCTGCAGCCCTGGGCTCCTGCCCTGGGCGAAAAACTGGAAACAGACCTGGGCGGTACCGTGCGGGGCAGTTGCCTTCTCGGAGAGCAGGAAGTGGTCCACCGGACGTTGAGCCTCCACGGTGAAATGAGCAGTGCTGAGGGTATTCTCTGGGCCAGAGAGTGGCTGGGAGAAATCGCTCCATATCTGGGTCAGCGTCAGGATCTGATGGATATCCATTTCAACAGCCTCAGTCATTCCCTGCGCATCGACAAAGGGCGTTACATGGTAGATGAGCTGATCATTGTGGGTGCAGAGACCCATTGGCAGAGCCAGGGCTCTCTGGGCCTCGATGGAACCATCGATTTGGGCGTTAATGTCAAATTGCCAAAGGGTTTCACTCCCGATTTGGGGAAGTGGTCTTTCCTGGCTGATACTTTGCGGGATGCCGATGGCCGGATAAACCTGGATCTCAGCCTGTCCGGCATGGCCGCCAAGCCCCAGGTGGGTATCAACCTGGGCTCTTTACAGGATGCGGCGAAGAGCGATGCAGGAGAGGCAGTCAAAAAAGGTTTGGGTGGTCTCCTTGACAAATGGAAGAACAGATAATACCATGCCTTTCCGCTCATGTGCGGACATCCCTCGCCGGCCTCACGGCCCTGGGGTTGTGGTTGGGGAATTTGCCAATTGGAGGGCTAGTCCTAATTGGTAAGGCAGCGGTCTTGAAAACCGCCGGGTTCACGCCCTTGGGAGTTCGAGTCTCCCGCCCTCCGCCAGTTTTTTGAAAATTCGCGGAGAGGTGGCCGAGTGGCTGAAGGCGCACGCCTGCTAAGCGTGTGTGGGGAAACTCACCGAGGGTTCGAATCCCTCCCTCTCCGCCAC
>JAOZJV010000848.1 GCA_029935695.1 Candidatus Krumholzibacteriia bacterium
GAAGACTGAACATGGCATCGGCAATTTTGGGCAAAGGAAGACTTTCGAGGCTTTCCAGATACTTCCCACCGGAACCACTGGTGTGCCTGGTGCGCCACAACCAGCCCAACAGATCCGGGCTGGAAGATGGTTTTTCCACCACATAGACCAAGGCTTTCTCAAGCTCTTCGGTCTGGTCGCCTTCCATCATACCCCGGGTGATGGTGTCGCAAAGACGCTTGCCTGCCCGGCGCAAAACCAAAGCCCAAACCTGCCCCCAACGATCGGGAACAGCCACCCGCACATACTGCATCACACGTTGCAGCAAGGCCTCGGGCAGAGATTCCACAAGAGTCCCCGCATCAGGAATTTTGGCCAGCACAGCAGCCGCAGCTTTGGGATTGGGCTTGGCCACATCCACGCCCCGGGCCGCAATTTCCGCGTGCAGAGCCAGTCCTGCCAGAGCCCGGGAAGGATCTTCTTTCAGCGAGGACATGGCCACTTTTGCCACACCGTTGCCAAAGTGAACCAACAATTCGTTATCAGCACATTCTTTACAATCACCACGTTTTTCTTCGCGGTTGATTTCATCCAGGTATGCCTGAACCTTGCTCAGCTTGACCAGTGGATCTTTGCTGTAATCAAATTCCCGTTTCAGACGGTCTTCATAATTATCAGCCTGCCGCAACAGACGGAAAGTGGGTTGGCTGCCCCCGGACATGCCAATCATGGGGTCGCGTTTCAGATCCCGCTTCGCACCCGTCCACCAGTTTTTCCAGCCTTTTTCCCCCAGCAGACTGACCACATGGCCTTTCAGCTCGCGGTACATCAGGCGTCCTTCACGCTGGGAGCGCAGGGCCATCTTCACAAAAGCCACCGCATCTTCACCGGCTTCGGTGCGCAGACGATCAGGATCATAAAGAACAAGAGCGGGGAAAAAATCCTGGGGACGAGGCAGCAGTTTGTGGGCAGTGGAGGGTCCGTATTCATCGTGACGATCATCAAACCGAACCGTCACAAAACCCTTGGCCGGATCGAAAGACTCCACAATACCGGGAACCAGCCAGGAAAGATCCATCACATAAAAACCAACCTGCAATTGCAGGTAGTGATTAATCTTGGGAATGGCTTTGTCCAGGGCCGCATCCGCCGGCAACAACAAGGCCAGCAGATCGTCCAGGCCGTCAAAATCGGCATAGGTTTTTTTGAAGAGACGGACAATGGTCTTGCGCAACCCCTTGCCCTTGGGCAGCTGAATCGCCGCTTCCAAACTGGCGGCAAATGCTTCAGAGGTCTCAGATTTTTCTTCAACAACCCCGATCAACATTTCAATCAAAGTGTCCGCCCGGTCCGTCGCTCCCTGCCGCCCCACCTGACCAGCCACCGGAATCAACTCGCGCCAAGTGTACTCGCTCGTCTCAAGCGCTTGAACCCAAAGACCTTCCAACTTATCAAATTCCTTGGCATTAGCCAACTTACCCAACTTAATCAGGGAAGGTCCCCCACTCTCAATCACGGACATATTCACCCTCAAAAAAAAAATCGACCCACTGTGG
>JAOZJV010000849.1 GCA_029935695.1 Candidatus Krumholzibacteriia bacterium
TTATCCCTGGCCGCTGTGGTGGCCCATCGATACGCTCCTGATCAAACCTCTGGACCAGGCCTGATTGGCACCCGTGCTGTTTTGGGTACTTCCATTGCTTTGGCCTGGATGGCGGAAATGGGCCGGTGGTCGGGCAAATCTCTTATCCCTATTCAAATGATCATCGATGTAATTGCGGTAGGGTTGGTGGCCTATTTTGCCGGTCAAGCACCTGGTATCATCGCCTTGATGGTGTTTTTTGGTGCCATGGCCCAGGCTCTGGCTTGGGATTTTCTCCGCCGGACAGTCTTGATGAAACAGGATGAAACCCTGAACCAATTGCGTGTCCAGAAAGCCCGCTGGGAAGTGCGCAACATCATCGACAACATCCGCAGCGGACTGTTGACCATTGATCGCCACGGCCTGGTCATCCGGGTCAACCCGGCCTGTTGCCGCATTCTGGAAATGGAATCTCGGGACATGCTGGGTCGGAAGCTGTCGGATATTTGCCGCGGTGGCATGGAAGAATTAGACGATAAGATTTTTCCGGTGGCCAAAGGTCAACCACCTGTTGATCGGGGCGAAGTTCAACTCAAGCGGTTGGGTCGCACCATACCTCTGGGTTTGAACGTGAACCACGTGACGGCGCCCAATGGTAAAATTATTGGGGCCATTTCCATTTTTACGGATTTAACCCGTGAAAAGGAAATGAAAGAACGGGTGCGCGAGAGCGATCGTCTGGCTGCCATCGGGGAACTGGCTGCCAGCATTGCCCATGAAATCCGCAACCCTTTGGCCAGCATCCGTGGCAGCGTGGAAATGCTGGACGATGATCTGGATCTTGATGGCGATCAGGCTGAATTGATGGCGCTGGTGCTGAAGGAAAGTGCCCGGGTCAATACCATCATCAATGATTTTCTGGCTTACTCTCGCATGCGCCCAACCAGCCGCAGACGGTTTCCGGGACAGGAATTCCGGGATGAAATTTCACTGCAGATTCGCCAGCACATTGCGGCCAAGGGGGGGCGCGTGCATTTGCATTGCGACATCCAACCCGAGGACATGGATGTGGTGGCCGATCCAGGTCAGCTGACCCAAATGACTTTGAATTTGGTGATCAACGCCTGCGAGGCCATGAAATACAACGGTGATTTGCATCTGTGTCTGCGTCTGCTGGCTGCCGGTACCAGTCAGGAACTGGTGGTTACCGATAACGGGCCTGGTATTAATCATGAAATCCGACATGAACTGTTCACCCCCTTTGCCACCGATAAAGAGGCAGGAACCGGTTTGGGCCTGAGCATTGTTCAGCGTATCGCCACCGCCCATGGGGGACACGTGCGGGCCGAAGATGCGCCCGGCGGTGGCACCACCTTCCGTGTGCGTTGGCCCGTGGTCCACGTTCCAGAACTCCAACCAGGACCCGCCGAACCTGAAACGGGAGAGTTGCTACCTCACCAAAGCACATCTCCGTCTGAAACCAACATGGACGAATTATTGACCCTCTGATCTCGCATTCTGCAATTGCCGCCAGATTCCATCCCCACCAAAAAA
>JAOZJV010000850.1 GCA_029935695.1 Candidatus Krumholzibacteriia bacterium
TTTGCCCAGACCCTTGCCCGATTTTTTCTGAATTTCACTTGCCTGGTAATCAGTAAACTCTTTGATCAGACCTGTAAAACCACCAATAACCTGTCCCACTGGCTGGTTCTGGTCCGTCATGCGCCGAATATCAGTAATCTGCTCGGCCTGGGCCAGCAGCTGTTTCTGCACCTGCTCATTGGGGGCATGCTCTTTGATGCCCGCAATAAACTTACCTTTTTGATCGTCGGTGTCCTGGCGGAAATCATTCAGCCGGCTCTTGGTGAAGCCACCTTTGAGATAGGTGGCTGAAGCGCCACGCTCAATTTGCAGTGAATGAATGTAACCGGAGCAATCCTGCATGATATTTACGGATTGCACCCATTGATCAGCATCCTTTACCAAGGTCACCCGAGGAGCTATGACCACATAAGAGAAAGCCACAAGTGCCAGGATGGGAATCAAACCCACTAAACCAATTTTGTGCAAAATCTTCATTTTCTTAACCCCATGAAAGTGTGCCTCAATGATCAAAGAAATTTCTTAGTCTGTTTTCAATTCGGCAGGACACAGGGTTTCTGTAGAAAAAAAAGAGCCCCCGCGTTGGCGGAGGCTCGTATGGAAAATACAAAATTTCCTATTAAATCGGTAGCCTACATGGGTGAGAAACCCTGATCGGCCCAATAGGCATCCTGGTAGATTTTTTCCAGCTCGAGCAATTGCTCCAAATGACCATCTTCCCATTCGGCCAGCCAGGTGAAGAGTTGTTTCAAATCAGCATCATCAGTTTTGGCAGCCTGGTCGCGGTAGTAGGAGATAGCCTTATTCTCCAGATCACATCCAATGGAGATGACGGCCATCTCGAAATTGCCGCGTTTGATGGACTTTTTAAAGTCGTCGTTGACCACATTCTGGCTGCCGTGATCCACTTCAGCGGGATCAATGACATCCAGGTTGATTTTACCGTCTGTCATCAGACTCTTGTATTGAGCGGTCAGGATGTTCACGTGATCATCCTCGTCGCGGGCCAGCATTTCAAACATGGCGCGAGCGGCGGCATCTTTGGTTTCCTTGGCTGCGTGGCTGTAAAGCTGTTGTCCTTTGATTTCCACCATCAGGGCATCCTTGATGGCTTTGATCATGGCTTCTTTTTTCATGTCGCTCATTGCTGGCCTCCTCAGCCGTCTAGAAATCCACCACATTGACTTTAAAGTAACGTTTCGGGTTGCGGCGCATGGCGTCCACCAGGCGCTTCACCGAAACCATGGTCGAATCAGCACGATCGTACAAAAGTGGATCGTTGAGCATTCTGGCCAGCGATCCATCCCCATTTTCCACCTTATCCATCACCAAATTAAGACGATTGGCGGCAGTATTCAAATTAATCATGAGACTGTCTGCTCCGGCCAGGGCGTGATCAACACTGTCGAACGCACCACCCACCTTGCCCGACTCCACAAACACCCGCAAACCCTCGGTGGCCACCACCAGATTGGCCAGACTTTCTTCGATATCAGCCTGGTTTCTCTCGATCATATTATCAACTTTGCCT
>JAOZJV010000291.1 GCA_029935695.1 Candidatus Krumholzibacteriia bacterium
GCTCCAGATACAATTTCCGATTCAGAATTTCCCCGAACCAATCCAACGAACACTGATGCGCCTGGTCTTTGATTCTCAGAGCAGATTTCAATTCAGAATCTACTTTTTGGGCTGGTTGGTTGGGCTGGAAAGCGAGGCGGGAATTCATGAAAACATCCTTTTACTTGAGGCGGGCGGGAGGTTTTATACAAGATACACGAAAAAAACACGAAAAGCAAGCTAAAAGGTTAGAAAAAATAGAATTACATGCTTTTTATCCCTCAAACTCTGACTGACGAAGTCTTCCAAAAATCTCCGCTGGGGTAAATTTGCAAGCCAAAAAGTTATTCAAACTACCCTAAAAGAACTTTAATATTGACAAAAAGTTCGGTAAACCGTACATTTTGCTAATGAACCTTAAAAACCACATCAAACAACACCGGGCCCGCATGGATCTGACCCAGCAGGATCTTGCCGAGCTCGTAGGTGTGCGCCGGCAGACAATTCTGGCGGTTGAAAAAGGAAAATATGTGCCTTCGGCTCTTCTGGCATTTCAGATTGCCAGGGTTCTGGGCATGCAGGTCGATGAGTTGTTTGAACTTGAGGAAGAGGGGGATGCACAATGAACACCACAGTCATGAATCATTCGTCGCGCCGTCTACCATCCATTGACTGGATTGCCCTGGGTTTGGGTGTGGCGGGGTTGATGCTGAGCCGTATTCCAGGACCCGGCTGGGGAAGTTGGGTTGGTTTGCTGGGATTGGCTGTTTTTGGACCTCCATTGTTGCGGGAGATTGGCGTTCTTGAGGATGAGGATGAATACACCCGCAACATCCGCTGGCGGGCGGGATTTCACGCGGCCCTGGTGGTGGGCTTGTTGGTTTTTCTGAACAAGGTATTGTATCCGCTGATTGCATCACACCCCGAGGCCATGGTCAGAAAAGTAGGTTTCTTTCCCATCGATTTCCTGCGCCAAACACTGGTGCTGACTTTCTTACTCAGTTTTCTGATCCAATACTGGGGGGCTCCCAAAGGAGTCTTTCGGCTTCTGCTGGGGTTGGCGGGGCTCACCCTTGCTGAGGCCATCATGTTAATGCTGCGGCAACCTGTCGATAAAATGCCCATTGCTTTGGCAATCATGGGGATTATTGTCATCACGGTGGGAGGGGCATTCCTGTCCAGGAAAAAACCAAAACTGAGTGGCTATCTGCTTCTTGCAGTGGGATTGGCTTTTGTGGTGGATATGGCTCACACCTACTCCCTGCTTCTGTCCAGAAATGATCTGGACATGAGGCTGGGAATGATTCAAACCATTGTCATGATGATTTTGGTTTTTGGAACCACGGGTATCAGTTTGCTGAAATCCGACGAACAGGAGAAGGACTAATACTCCTGTCCACTGAACTGCAAGTGGCATCGAAAGGGCATGCATCATGTTGAGTCGATTGATCATTCTGGGGACGATTTTATTGCCTTTGGCTGTCATGGGACAGCCAACGGACCAGCAGGGTTTGTGCGGTGAAGAAGCAGCCGCTGATTCCCTGCCTCCGTTTCCCCTGGAAGAGTTCCGCCAAAAGACATTGCAGGAAGGAGAAATATTCCTGGATGCCTATACCGGGCAGGAACTCAGTCATATTATTGCAGTGACCAAAACCCAATGCCAAATGCTGGACCTACCAGGTGAAGAAGATCTGAAGCCTCTTCTGTCGCGACTGCATCAGTTGGCTTCAAATGTGGACAGCGATCAGGCCGAATTGAGCTCGGTTGCTGCCCAGGTTTCAGATTTGCTATTGGGGGATTTAGCCGGAAAAATAGAGTTTGGCGATAATATTATTTTTGCTCCCCATGGGATTTTCAATCTCATCCCCACCAGCCTGCTGCTGCCCGATTCCCGGAATATTACTTTTGTCCGTGTTCCTTCGGCCTCCATTCTGATGGACTTGCGCAGTTCAGCGGCTCAACGCTTACCTGCCAAAAAACCAAGAACTCTGGCGGTGGGTGGTGTTCTTGATCCGGATAATCCGGATTTACCAGAAGCCCGGCAGGAACTGAAAGATCTGGATGATGTTTACAAGGGAGTGACGGTTGTGCGCCCCAACGGTGGGGGTGGTGTTCCGGAACTGGACAAATTGCTGGGCTTCGACATCATCCATGTGGCGGCTCAATGCATTGGTGATGACCGCAATGCCTGGCAGTCGGCCATTGCTTTGGATCCATCAAATCCGGATATGATGATCCGGGTGTCTGATCTGAAAGAAGTAAAGTTGGACACACGTTTGGTGGTGTTGGCCAGGTGTTCTTCGGCCTCAGGGCAGGTTCTTTCCGGGGAAGGTCTGCAGGGGCTGACTACTGCTTTTCTGGTTGCGGGAGTGCAGGCAGTCGTGGCTGCACTCTGGCCAGTGGATGACGACGCCACCGGTTTTTTCATGGCGGCGTTTTATGAAGGCCTTTCCCTGGGCCAGGATGCCAGGGGAGCCCTTGCATTTGCCAGGGAAAAATGCCGTCAGGATCCAGTGTTCCATTTGCCTTACCACTGGGGTGCATTTGTGCTGGTGGGTGAGGGACAGGTGGAGGTGCCTCTTCATACCAAATCCGGGTTGGCCGGATGGGGACGCTTGCTGGTGTTGTTGGCGGGCGCCGGTGCCGGTTTGTACTTTATTCTGCGGAATTATCGTTGAGGATTCCGCATAACATCAATGGAGATGGTGGATGCGAATTTTTATTATAGTGATAGTTTTGCTTCTGGCGATCAATGGTGCCGAGGCCCAAACCCAGCCCCAGGAAACTGGTCCCGCTGACGCCCTGTGGGAAATTTATAAACAGGGCGATTTTGAAGGTGTGGTTGTGCGGGGCAAAGCCATGCTGATCACGGAAACCGAAACCGCCCAGGTGAATTTGGCCGTGGGCCGCAGCCTGGTCCATCAGGAAAAATATGATGATGCATTTCCCTATTTGAAGCGCGCCGTGGAAATGGACCCCGCCAAAACCTGGGTTTATGCCTGGGCCGAGGTTTATCTGGGAATCAGCCACTACAAAACAGGCAACGATGGGCGCGCCCGGCAGGCCTGGATTTTGGCCAGAGATTGTCAGGCCACCGCCAACGCCACCCGCAACGCCAGGGAAAATTTGCGCCTTTTGGGTTTGTCCGAATTTTTCGACCAATGGAAAAGCTTTGAAACGGAACATTTTTCTTTCCGTTTTTCAGATCGTCTGGTGGATTTCAATCGGGTCGATTTTGCTCGTTCTCACGAAGAAGCTTTTGGTGTCATCAGCAAGTGGTTTGGTGGTGGCCCAGATAAAAAAATCCGCTTTCTGCTTTGGTCCAGCCAGGAAGAAGCAGATGAAGCTGGCATGCAAGCCCTTGGGTTCAGCCGTCCCGATGAATATCTGACGCATGCTGTCCTGGGACAAACCGTGGGCCATGAAATGACCCACATCATCTCCAGGTATGCGTTGAATCCCACAGTCATCACCGGATTGATCAATGAAGGGGTGGCAGTGCACATGGATTTGACCGGCAGGGACCAAATGCTGAGAGCCCGAAAACTGATGAACGAAGCTGCTGTTCGGCCCCTCAAGGTTTCCATCCCGGCCCTGTGGATGGATTGGTCATTGGCACCAGATACTTATTCATATCCGGTGGCCGGGGCTTTTGTGGCGATGCTGGTGGAAAAGGGAGGCAAAGAACGGTTTTTTGAGTTCTTTGTGGACCAGAGTTTCAAGCATGCTCAGGAGATTTATGGTGATGATTTGCTAGTCTGGATCCGCGAATTCGAAGATGAGCTGTATCAGTAATCTCCTTGCTTGAATTTTGTCGCGACTAACTTAAATTAAGACAAAACGATCTACTTTGTTTTCAGCCGGTTTGATCCGCAGGAGGAAACCATGGCGACCAGCAAAATCGCCCCCACAATGACCCTTTTCGACATCACCGAAAAGCATCCCGAAACCATTGATGTGTTTGTGAGCAACGGATACGAACACGTGGGGGACGAGAGCAAGCGCACGGTTCAGGGCAAGATGATTTCTCTGGCCCAGGCTGTGAAAGCCAAGGGCAAGGACCTGACGGCCTTCACGGCCTTGCTGGAAAATGCCGTGCAGGCGAACCAGGCCGAAACTGATATCACCCTCAAAACAGTGGAAGATGAGAGCAAGGTTTTCCCTACCGAAGGCGAAATTCGGGTGGCCGGTTTGCTGCCATGCCCGGTGCGGCTGCCGTTACTGGAAGCCTTCAATGAGGTAGCCCAAAAAGTCACTGCCGATACGGGCCTGACTGTGGGCGTGCGTCTGGCCGCTGCTTCGGTGGGTGCCGATGTTCTGGATGAAGGCATGAATGCCATCGAGGGTGAAAGTGATCTGCCGGACATTTTCCTTTCGGCTGGTTTTGAAGCCTTTTTCGACAAACGAAACATGGCCCGTTTCAAAAATCGCGGTGTGTTTGTGGACCGTTCCTGGGAAACCCACAACGCCCTCTTTGATGGGTATGATCTGAAAGATCCTGATGGCCATTACGCCATGCTGTCGGTGGTGCCGGCGGTTTTCCTGGTGGACAAAACCCTGTTGGAGGAAGGCGAAGCAGTACCCCAAACCTGGGAAGAAATCCTGAGCCCCCGCTTTGAAGGAAAAATAGCCCTGCCCGTGGGCGACTTTGATCTTTTCAACGGCATTTTGCTGACGATCTGGAAGCATTATGGTGATGCCGGTGTGGAAGCCATCGGCCGCAACCTTCTGGAAGGGATGCATCCCAGTCAGGCGGCGGGCCGGTTCGCGCCCAAGGGTGGCAAGGGTCCCTTGGTATCGGTCATTCCCTACTTTTTCAGTAAAATGGCCCAGTTCAACCCCAACGCCGAGATTGTCTGGCCTGCCGATGGAGCTGTGATCAGCCCGATCTTCATGCTGCTGAAAAAATCATCACCCGAAGCCGCAGGCCGCATTGCCGATTTCTTTGCCAGCAAGGAAGTGGGCGAAATTCTCTCTCACCGGGGCCTGTTCCCCAGCCTTCATCCCGATGTGGAAAACAAGGTACCCGAGTCGGCCCCTTTCATGTGGCTGGGTTGGGATTTCATCCGCGAAAACGACCTGGGTGAGTTGATCCCCAAGGTCAACGATATTTTTATCAAGGCAGGAAAATAGCATGCGTTTTGTGACAGTCAGCGGGCCTCCTTCTTCAGGCAAAACCGCAGTCATTCTGAAGACTCTGGAG
>JAOZJV010000851.1 GCA_029935695.1 Candidatus Krumholzibacteriia bacterium
AACCAAATCCAGAACCCATTTTGACCATGCGGAATTGATCCGCACGGTGCCGCCCACAGCCCATGATCACAAGGGGGAGTTCTGGGTGATGGCCATTTTGTCCAGGCGCGAAGCCGTCGAAGAATTACTGATTCCCTACAATGAAGAAGCAGTGACTTTTCGATTCCTGGCAGCCCGCCTCGATTCACTGGAAAATGATCCTCCGGCCTTCACCTCAACTTGGAATAATTTAAAAACCAGCCGCCGGAAAATGTTGCCTCATGCCGCCGAAGTCAGAGCCGTAGCGGGTGGAAAACTTCCAGAAATTGTTCGGGACGACCAGTTGTTCCACAAAGCAGAAACAAACCGGTTGGTTTTGTTGAGCGAGCTGGAAATTGCAGTGATGCTGGATGACCATCCAGAGCTGAATCATGATGAACTTGTCAGTCGGATCAGCACCGCTTTGACCTCTCTCGGTTTGTCTGTGGTGGGCGAGACCTGCAGACCCGGAGCCTTGCGCATCCAGATGACTCCCGAACTGAAATGGACCAATGTCATGGGTCGGGTTGTTCAGTTGGAACTGGTGGGGGAAATGGGCCAGTGTGATCAGGCGGAACCATGGAACGTACTGCGCATCAATGACCGCCACATGCGAGGTGAAGGTCGTCGTCCGTTGGAGGATCTTTATGAGCGTTTGGATGCGGAATTTTTTGAAGAGTATTTTTTCAGTATTTTAGATCCATATCTTCCATTTTAAACAACGCGACTAAAGCTCAAAAACGGCTCCCCCCGGGGGGATCTGTTTTTGATCATTGAGACACAGAGAGTATTTTTGTACTGGAAATAACCACCAAGAAATGAATAATGCAAAGTCCGTAGTTTTAGAATGTACCGGGCACAATAAAAAGGAAATCCACAAATGTTCGAGCCCAAACCACCAAAATCTGAAGATAACGAACCTTGGTGGTCCCTCGACGCTCCAGAAAACGCCCCTCTCCCCGAAGGCTATCCCACCCGCCCAGATGGAAAAAAAATAGACGAATTACGCCATCAGCTGAAAACCGAACGCGCCGCCCGAAACAACCTCAACAACAAAGCCCCACGGTCAAAATTCGACTCTAAAAAAGCCAAACAAGCCAAAGACATCGGCACCTACACCCTCATCCCCATGATTATGCTCGCCGGCCCTATCGTCGGATATGGCCTGGGCTGGGCCCTGGAAAAACAATGGGGAGGGGCCCCCTGGACCACCACCATCGGTTTGCTCATGGGTGTAACGGCTGCCTTCCGCCAGATCTTCATTCTCATGGCTAACAAAGCCAAAGCTGACAAACGAGACAGCAACGGTTAGATTCGTTCCAACCCTGGATTTTGACCAAAAATACAAGGAATTTTCAAAATTGAACAAATCCCTTCTTGCCCGTGTCCAAATATGGACTATTTTGATCGCCTCTGCCTTGGGCCTAGTGGCCTGGTATGCGATCTCTTTGAATTTCGCGGCGGGCCTGTTTTTGACGGCTTTGTGGGCCGTGGTGGGCCTGATGGCTC
>JAOZJV010000852.1 GCA_029935695.1 Candidatus Krumholzibacteriia bacterium
CGATTTTCAGATCAGGATTCTTCTCGTAATGGGCATCCACGATGGGCAGCATATCTTCGAGAGCCTGCCGAACGATTTTTACATTGCCCCGGATGAACTGGTTGGGATTGTTAATTTCGTGCCCGATGCCACTGACCAGCTGACCCAGGCTGGCCAATTTATCAGCCTGTTGAATTTGCTGTTCGTAGGTTTTTTCTAGAGTGATGTCACGAATGAATTCCAAAATGCCATCCACTTCGTGATCTTCGTTGAAAACCGGCTGGGTATGCAACTGGAGGAATCGATCATCCAACCGGATGTTGCTGATGACCGGAGCCTTGTTGCGCAAAACTTTTGAGATTTTGCAATCGAGGCAGGGCGTGTCTCTCTGGAAGAAAGCATGATAGCACTTCTGGCCCGCTTCCACATGGGATTGGTTGCTGTTGACAACGTTCAGCTCCGGGTCGATAAGCATGACGGGGTCCGGCATGGCCATGAACATGGTTTCCAGACGGCGGCTGGCCTGCTCCCAGCTGCTGTTGATGCGGTTGAGGTAACTGTCAGCAGTGCTCAGCTTTTGCTGCTGGGCTTCCAGCTCCCCTTCACGACGGGTGATTTTTTTGTCCAGTTTTGCCAATCGTTCCTGGAACTCGGCAGCTTCTTCTTTTTTGAGAGCCACCCCTTCAGCCAGTTCTTTGCGTTCCATGGCCAGGTTCAGAATGCGGCCGATCTCGCTGAGCATTTTCTGCTCTTCAGGAAGCAGTTTGTGGCTGTCGTTGAGGTAGCCAATGCGAATTTCACCCTTGAGCTGGCCATTGACCACCAGGAAAACCACGATGTAATCACCACTGGCCGGTTCGGTGCCGTATTCCACATCATTGTAGACCGAAAAAACAACAGCTTCTTCGGGGAAGCGCATGCCGGGGCCAAGGTACTTGGGCAACTGGGTGAAAAAATCACCGATGTTGGGAGAGCTTTCAATCCATTCCGCCACCCCGTACAGGCAACTCAGTTCCTTGACGCGTTCTTCTCTTTCCCAGTCACTGATTTTGTTGAGGGTGTCAATTTGTGCTCCAAAAAAGAGAAAGTGTTTGGTGTTTTGGCTTTCCACAAATCGGACATGCATGGGTAAACTTGTGGCACGCAGGCGTTTGGGGGTGAGCAAAGCATTAACGCCACGATTACCACAAGTCACGCTGTCAATGGCATGCCGAAAAGAGATCAGGGAAGAAGCTTCGAGCATGTCGTCGATGACGGGTTTGATGTGGGGCGGGTGATGAAGGCCGAGATTCTGTTTCAGTTCCTGGCTGCAATAATGAAGCTTTCCTGTTTCATCACAGTCGAGCAAATAAACATAGTTTTCTTCGATAATGGAATACAAAACCTCGAGACTGATCATGGACGGATTCTCCTTCGGTGAAAGGCCAGCCTCAGCCGGCCTCTCACCGTGTTTGAACCGCAGGGATCAATGAAGCACAGAGCCTAATGGCCATGCTGAACGCGGAATCGTTCAGTGCCCACCTCTCTGAGTTCCTTGCGGTATTTTTA
>JAOZJV010000292.1 GCA_029935695.1 Candidatus Krumholzibacteriia bacterium
TCCACGACCTGGCCGCAGCCGGGAACGTCGCACAGATTGCGACGTTGCTGGACCACGACGCCTCTCAAATCGATCAGCAAAACGAACAGGGCATGACGCCTTTGGCAGTTGCCGCGTGGAACGGTCATCTCGAGCTTGTCGCTGATCTGCTCGCTCGTGGCGCCCAACCTGATTTGAAAAACCACAATGGCCTGACCGCCCTGTTCTGCGCTGTTGATCGCGGGCGAGTAGACTTGGCCCGACTGCTGATTCAAAACGGCGCCGATGTTTTGACCCACGGTTACGACGGCCGCAGCCTCGTCCACATGGCCGCCCGCTCTGGTGACGCCTGGGTACTGAACCAAGCCATCGCACAGGGTGCGGATGTCAGTGCACCTGACCGAAGCGGGGTCCGTCCCCTGGACCTCGCGGCTTGGGGTAGGCACGAAACAGCGATTCGATCCTTAACAAAGCTCGGCGCGAAGCGAAGTGATTTGCCCAATCCCCACGTTAAATTGGACAAAAACCGCGAATCTAAGCATTTGCACGTCTCCTAAATCTTCCCCCAATTGAGATTGCCGGTAATTTTTTACTGGACAAACGGTAATTTTTTACCGATTAATACAAATCCCCCAAGGCCCACTTGGTTCAACTCTCCAGCAGGAGGATTTGTGATGACGGTCAGAAATTCAGCAGCAATTGTATTTTTTTTCATCCTCCTTGGCGCCGTAACCGCGGCAGCCGACCCCCAACCGTTGCAACTGACCGAAATGTGGCGAGTCGGCGGTGAAGATGACGACGAGACTGTCTTCGGTCAGGTCATCCGCGTGCGCAGCGACGACAGTGGCCGGCTCTACGTTTTGGACGGCCAGTTGCAGCAGGTTTTTGTCTACGACGAACAAGGCCAACTGCTGACCACACTGTTCGGCGAAGGCGAGGGTCCAGGTGAAGTACGCCGCGTCCGGGACCTGGTTTTTCTACCGGACGGCATGATCGGCGCCGTGTGTCAGTTCCCCGGCGCCATGATCACGGTCGATGCCGACGGCAATCCCGGCCAATCACTGCGCCTGTCCGAACCCGGCCGAGGTTTCATGACCGCCGCCCAGCGGGCAGGAACTCTCCTGGTTGCCGAGACCCAAAACATCCCCGGCGAAAACGGCACCTTCACCCTGCGTTCATCACTTGATGCCATCGACCGCGACGGCAACATCACCGCTACTTTTGTTTCAGCCGAGCGCCATGTTGACTACCAGAACAACTACACTTTCGTCGAACGCGAAGCGATGCCCGACTTCATGTTCGCCTTCGATATTGGCCCGGACGGGCGAGTTTACGCCATGGCCGACGCCGACCAGTACGCGATTTCTGTTTTCACACCCGACGGTGCACTCGAACGCACGATCAAGCGTGAGTTTTCGGCCCGCAAACGCACCGTTGCCGAAAAAAGCCGCGTCGAAGCGTTGGTCGATCGACGCTTCCGGACTTTCCCTTTCGACCTCAAAAAAGTCATCGCCGAAACCGCGGCGGTATCACCCTGGTTTTTGCGTGGCTTGCAGGTCACCGATGATAACCGGGTATGGGTCAGACACAGTCGCAGTAACGAATGGGGGCAGTCGGCGGGGGCCATGACCGTCTTTGACGTCTTTGACCAGACCGGCCAATTGGAGCGCCAGGTGTCAGTCCCCGTACCGGGCAATGCCGCAACTACCGGTGTCTTTCTGGCCGGAAGCGACCGACTGATAGTCGTTCACGGCTTCGTTGACGCGATGTGTTCTGTGTTTGGTGGCGGCGCCGGTGATATGGGTGACGGCAGCGTCGAGCCAGATCCTATCGAAATCGTTTGCTACCGTATCACCAACCAATAAGAGGTTTGCCATGATCATCCAGTTCCAGATTCTCCTGATCCTCCTGGTCGGCAGTTGCGTTTGCGGCAACTTTGCCTTCGGTGCTGAAATCCATGACGCCGCCATTGCCGGCAGCACCGATCGAATGCAGGCTGCACTATCGGCCGACGCATCATTGATCGACGCCACTCAAAAGAGCAGCGGGGCCATATCAACCAAAGGGCTGACAGCAGGTTTTCCAGCTTAACCTACCAACGACCGCCACCGCCATCGCGAGGTGATCCTGAGCTTCGTTCACGCGAAGTGCGCGGCCGCCCATTTCCTTGCCGTCCAGAGCCTGGATAGCGTTAGAGATAGCGTCGTCGTCCATTTCGATGAAGCCGAAGCCACGGGGACGACCAGTTTCACGGTCGTTGATCAACGCGACGGAGTGAACCGTGCCATGCTGGCCGAACAGTTCAGTTACTTCTTCTTCGGTCGCGGTGAAGGGAGGGTTGCCCACGTAGGACGGATTACGAATTTTTCCGAGAGAGATACTTATAGAAACCTAACCGGCAAACCAATAATATTTTCAGTTATCATCCGGCCCTGAACTTCATTGCTGAGCACTATGCCAAACCGACAACCTTGATCTTTAACAAAATCCCCAAGCCCCCGCAGAGAGGCCAAACGTACCCTCTGTCCAAGCTTAATCTCAACCGCCACTAACCCAAACTTTCCTTCAAGGATAAGATCAACTTCTGCCCCACCACCAGTTCTATAGTGATAAGCATCGAAACTGACACCTTGCTGGTTCAGCTGCCGACATATTTCTTCAACAACCATTCCCTCCCATGAAGCACCAGCCTGTGGATGAGACAACAAAGACGTAATATCAGGAATTCTTAAGGAGTGATGACCAAGTCCACTATCGCGCAGATGGCCTTTCGGGTGCTTGACAACACGCTTGGTCACGTTGCGAGTAAAGGCAGGCAAATATCGCCAAAGAAATGAACCCTCTGCAATTTCAAAATAGTCTCGCACCGTTGGTGGC
Organism: Candidatus Krumholzibacteriia bacterium; assembly: GCA_029935695.1. Classification (GTDB taxonomy): domain Bacteria; phylum Krumholzibacteriota; class Krumholzibacteriia; order LZORAL124-64-63; family LZORAL124-64-63; genus LZORAL124-64-63. Next base: position 2,857 of record JAOZJV010000292.1, read on the forward strand.
GAGACACCTAAAGCGCGAGCAACTTCAGCCTGATTAACTACCCGGCCCGATAAACCTCCCAGCATCCTGGCAAAAATTCGAAATTTCTCTTGATTCAACCCAGGAAAAAGGCGGGCAATGTCCCGCAAAACATACGTTTTCACATATTGATCCATCCAAAGTTCGTAGAACCGATCGTCATTTTTCAGCCAAGGCTCCGGATAACCTCCCTTATACCAATAATCCGTTAATTCTTTCAAACTGGACCTTGCACTCCCCTTCGCCACAAGATCACTGGCACTGTTTTTATTATCCAACAGGAGGTCAACCAAGCCAGGATTGTCAGTTGGGAAAATCTCAGAATAGCCCAGTGGTGACATTTCGATTATTCCTACGCGGCCAGCCAGAGATTCAGTAATAGAGTGAGTTAATTCAGGTGAACTGGAACCCGTTACAATGAAACGGCCCATACTCTGACGATTTTCATCGATGGCAACACGTAATGCTGGAAACAGAGCGGGATGAATTTGGGCTTCATCGATGGCAATTCTTTCGGGATGCAGGCTCAGGAATAAGTCGGAATCATCCGCTACAGCCTGATAATCACTGCCTCTCTCAAGGTCAAATTTGCGCCAGGATTTGTCCAAACTATTCAATAGAGTGGTTTTGCCGCACTGGCGTGGGCCAATTATTGCCACACAGGGGAAAAGCGTGAGGTATTCGTTGAGGAGGGTTTGGAAATTGCGATTCATACCTTGCATTATTAAAGAGCGGGTTTTGTTTTGCAAGGTTTATTTTGTGTTTTTTTGGAAGGACCCGCTTTATTGGATAGTTTTTTCAAATTATTATCCAATTATGGTCAAATGAGCCAATTTCAGGGATGGTGGGGAACAAGAGTAACAGGCAAACTTCATCTCCTGGCAAATATTTCAGGACTTAGTTGCCATATATAAAAAAACCCCGCCACTCAAAAGAGCAGCGGGGCCATATCAACCAAAGGGCTGACAGCCGGTTTTCCAGCTTAACCTACCAACGACCGCCACCGCCGCCGCCGCCACCGCCGCCGCCGTAGCCACCACGGCCACCGCCACCGCCGCCACCGCGAGGTTTGTCCTGAGCTTCGTTCACGCGAAGTGCGCGGCCGCCCATTTCCTTGCCGTCCAGAGCCTGGATAGCGTTAGAGATAGCGTCGTCGTCCATTTCGATGAAGCCGAAGCCACGGGGACGACCAGTTTCACGGTCGTTGATCAACGCGACGGAGTGAACCGTGCCATGCTGGCCGAACAGTTCAGTTACTTCTTCTTCGGTCGCGGTGAAGGGCAGGTTGCCCACATACAATTTCTTCAAGGTCTTTTCTCCAAGTGCCGGCTTGCCGGCTTAACAAAGCGTTCGGGATCGCCAGCTTCTTCCGGCTAAATCCATCTTCGCTTACAAAATAGTTCGGCTATCTTTCCGGGACACCATTTCGGAAATCCCAGCGACGGTCGAACCTCATCCTCCGACGATCGGAGGAATCCAGTGGGCGCATCGTCCGGGCTGTTAAGCAAAACCGAGCGATGAGCACGTTTTCGAGCTATTAACTTGGCTCCGCATTCGGAACCGAAATCGAAATCTCACTCTATTTGAGTCCGAAGTCAAGATTTCGTTCAGGTACTTTTTCGTTGTAATCAATTGGCACACCCTTGAATTTATCTTATGATATATTTCTGACAGTATTTTTATCTTAGGATTTATACAGGGAACGCCGATAATGAGATCAATACGGAGATGGATCAATGGGCCGCCCAAATAGGGATGAGATTATTTCATTCCTGCGGCAATTCAGAAGAGCGGCACTCGGGCCACCGGAAAGATTGGATATCTGGAGCGCCATCAAGAATGTGGACGGCCTACTGCCTTTCGTTTCATCCGGCGGAACGCCCGTTGGATTACCCATTCCGCTGATGACGGAAGAAAAAAAGGGGGGGAATCATGAATTCCTTTTGCCCACACTGTGAAAAAGAAACGTCGGCAACCAGTGTTCTGGCCCAGTTGGAATATACGATCAAGGGTGTTGATGTATCCATCGAAACACCGCTGATCAAGTGTGATGTCTGCGAGAACGAATTCGAAAATCCGGATATGGGACAAGACGTTGCTGAACTGGCGCTTCGGGCCTACCGAAAAAAGGTTGGCCTTCTGAGCTCGGAGGAGATCAAGGCTTTTCGAAAGTCTTTGGGGTTGACCCAGCATGAATTGAGCGAACTTCTGGGTTGGGGAGGAGCAACCCTTAGCAGGTATGAAAATGGAGCGTTACAGGATGAAGCTCACGATCGGGCCATGCGAA
>JAOZJV010000293.1 GCA_029935695.1 Candidatus Krumholzibacteriia bacterium
AAAGATTTGCTGCGGGTGGACATCGGGGTCAAAGGCAAACCCACACATACACTGGTTTTTCACCGGGCAGAAAAAACACCTCCGGTGGTCTGGGGAGACCGGGCCGGACCTTCAGCCTGGGATCTTTTGCTGGAACAAGCTGGCGCCCCAGTGGTGGCGCTGGTCATTGACGACTGGGGAAATTCCCGCACCGAATCCACCAAAGGGTTGCTGAAACTGCCAGCCCCGCTGACCATGGCTATCCTGCCAAATCTGCCCTATTCCCGTCAGTTTTATCTGAAGGGAACCGAATTGGTTTTGCCTGAATCCGGCAAAACAGCCAATGATGATCATGGTTCGGTGGGCCGGACCGAGCGTTTGGCCGCCGGCTGTTTTGTGGAGCTGCGGCTGGGTAAGAAAAAAACCGTCGTCCCGGATAAACGCCGGGAAGTAATGTTGCACCTGCTCATGCAACCCCAGAGTTATCCCGAGACCAACCCGGGTGCTAATCCTCTTCTGGTGGGCATGGACAGCGGTGAAATTTCCCGCATTCTGGACGGGGCCCTGAAAAATCTGCCTGGGGTAAGGGGCCTGAACAATCACATGGGCAGCGCCGCCACCAGTGATCAGCCGACCATGGCCACCCTGATGAATATTCTGAAGAAACGTGATCTTTTCTTTGTGGACAGCCTGACCAGCAGCCGGTCTGCCGCCCATGGTGAGGCTCTGGCCGCCGGTGTGCCCACCCTGCGCAACCGCATTTTTCTGGATTACAACAGCGAGAGCGAAACCACCATTGCAGCTAATCTGGAAGTGGTGGTGCGCACTGCCCGCAAAAATGGTTTTGCAGTGGGTATTGGCCATCCCCATCCGGCCACCTGGCGGGTGCTGGCCCGGGAAATTCCCCGGCTGAAAAAGCAGGGCATTATTTTTGTGACGGTTTCAGAAATGCTAGCCCTGAAATCAGTGACCGAAATGGCGGAGATGCCTTGAGTGCTGACCTGAAAAGCACGGTTATTTTTTGCCCCACCGACGAACATGATTTTGGCGAACATTTTCAGGACCAGTTCAGGAAAGCCCTGATGCAATTACTCCCGGCTGTGGGTGCAGGCGGCGGTGCACCCTGGGCGGTTAAGGTTCCACTGGGGGTACCCGGAAATCCCAATCCACTATCAGCGGAGTTGATGTCTGCTGCCTCCCTGGCTCTACAGAATGCCGGCCAAAGCGTCGGTCCTTTTTTCGACACCATTTCCATCACCACCGAGGGCCTGCACACCGCCGATGGTTTGATGCAACGGGCAGAAAATCTGGGACTGCCGGATTTCAAAGTGGGGGACGATCCCCTGGGACCAGCAAGCACATCTCTGCAACTGAGCGAAGAATGCTCCATGCCGTCAGTGGGTCTGTCGGCGGTGGGGGCTGAAGCCGGGGGAATGCTGGTGCTCAACTCGGTGCGGCCACACCCTTTTCTGGGACTGGGTGGGGCCATGCTTACTTTGGGTAATGGGGTTTTGGACCGGCCCACCAAACTAATTCTCCACCGGGATGTGAAGCCGACGGTGGATACACCCCTGTGCGCCGGGTGTGGGTCCTGTTTGGCGGCTTGTATTTTCGATGCCATTGCCATCCGCAGCGGCCGGGCCATGATTGACCACAAACTATGCACCGGGTGCGGCGAGTGCATGAGCGCCTGCCATCTGGGGGGCATTGGCCCCGATAGCGGCATGAGTATTCCCCGATTTCAGAAATTGGTGGCCGAAGCAGCTTTTGCTGTGGCCACCAGGAGCCAGGCTGGCCAAAACGGTGCTTTGCTGCACGCCAATTTTCTGACTCCCATGCCTCGTGAGGCTGGGGGCTCTTACGGCCGGGACCGGTTCCTGAAAGGGCATTTTGGTGTTTTGTTATCAACTGACCCGGTGGCTCTTGATCAGGCCACCTGGGATCTGCTGGTGGATGGCGCGGTGCACGGTTTGCGGCAGTGGAGCGGGTTTTTGCAGGAACCGACACCCCTGATGGAGCGGGCGGTGACCCTCGGAATGGGGCGCCGGCCTTATGAATTTCTGAATCAGGCCTGAAATCTGCGTTCAAAGTGGGCATTTTCTAGCCAAGTGGACAGCTATGTGTTATAATACCCTGCGGTTAATTCGGAGGGATTTATGCCTTCGGAACCCAGAGAAATCGGCAGGGCCAGTCTTTTTCGTGCGCCTTGAAGCATTTCCTCCCTGCCGGGACCAATCATAAAGGCGTGCTTTTTTTTGTTCAATTGACCCGGATTTTGGCCCTTGGCCTACCCGGAGATCAGGTTTTCCAGGAGTGAAAAAATGAATCGTTCCCTGCAGATCAGGGCAGGATTGAGTGTAATCGTCCTGTTGGTTTCCCTCATCGGACTGTGGCCCACTTTCCAGGCCCTTTCCATTAATAAGGAAGAACGCGCAGCCGCCCAGGATAATCCTGAACGTCTGGCCGAGATCGAAGAGATCGACAGCAAGGCTATCCGCCGCGGTCTCGATCTCAAAGGTGGCATGTACCTGGTGCTGGAAATTGACCAGTCCGACATGACCCCCGCCGAAGCACAGGATGCTTTGCAACGGGTGAAGGAGAGCCTAGTTCGTCGTATCGACAAATTTGGTGTTTCCGAGCCTGAAATCACCACCTTCGGCGCCAGCCGTATTGTGGTGAAGCTGCCGGGTCTGCAAGACCCTGAGCGTGCCAAAAATCTTCTGGGAAAAACTGCCCGACTGGAATTCCGGTTGGTGCGGCCCGACACCGAATTACAGGATGTTCTGGAAAAACTGGACCGGGCATTCCTGGATGAAGCTGCTGTGGCAGCCGCCCAGGCTGCCGATGCTGATGCTGCCGGCGAGGATCAGATTGCCCAGGCTGACAGCACCGCCGGGGAAGAAAATCCCTTCGGTTCTCTGGAACCCGGTCAAACCGAAGATTCCAGCGATGCTCTTTATACAGCCGAGCATCCTTTCAGCGAAATGCTTATTGCCCAACCGGGACTTGGTGGCCTGGGCGCCACCCTTTTCCTGGAAGAAAAAAATGTGGCCCGCATGCAGGCCCTTCTGGATGACCCTCGCACGGCCCGGTCCATGCGTGATGTTGAATTCCAGATGGGTGATGCTCCTTTGGACCTTGGCGAAGGCACCTCTCTGCGCGCCCTTTACCTGGTTGACGGAGTGCCGGCCCTGACGGGTGACCGTCTCGAAGGTGCTGTGGCCACCAACGACAATGAAAACATTGGTCGTTTCCAGGTGAGCTTCACACTCGACAGCCGTGGTGCCCGCAGTTTTGCCAAAATGACCGGCGACAACCAGGGCCGCCAATTGGCCATCAGCCTTGATGGTCGGATCAGCAGTGCTCCCACCATTCAGAGCCGCATTCCCGGTGGTCAGGGCGTTATCACTGGTAACTTCAGCAACAACGAAGCCAGCGATTTGGCTCTGCTGCTGCGTGCCGGTGCCTTGCCTGCCGACGTGCACATTGTTGAAGAGCGCACGGTGGGCCCCAGCCTTGGTTCCGACTCCATCCAGCAGGGTGTTTCGGCGGCCATGTACGGTTCCATTTTCGTTGTTCTGTTCATGCTTGTTTATTACCGCCTCAGTGGTGTTGTCACCGTGATTGCCCTGATCAGCAACATCATCATCCTGATGGCCGTGCTGGCTCAGTTTGGTCTGGTGCTCACGCTGCCTGGTATTGCCGGAATTATTCTGACAGTGGGTATGGCTGTGGATGCCAACGTGCTGATCAATGAGCGTATTCGTGAAGAGCTGCGGAAGGACAAAACCATCCGCGCCGCCGTGCAGTCCGGTTACATGAATGCGACGCGCACCATTATCGATGCCAACGTGACGACTCTGATCGCTGGTGGCATTCTGCTCATGTTTGGCACCGGCCCCATCAAAGGTTTCGCTGTCACGCTGAGTATTGGTATTCTCACAAGTATGTTTACGGCTCTGGTTATGACCCGCGTTATCATGGAAATGATCACACGGAACCAGGGCAAGCAAAAAATGAGCATCTAGTCCCGGCTTTTCGGGCTTGGTAATATTTTTCGCCCTCAGGGGCATGAATCCGGATCAAGAAAGATTCGGGAAAGGTCGGACAGGAAGATGGAATTCTTCAGGAACCCTAAAATTAACTTCGTGGGCACCATGAAACCTGCGTTCAGCTTCTCTGCCATTGTTCTCGTGATTTCCCTTGTGCTGATGGGCATTCACGGCGGACCCCGGTTGAGCATCGATTTCACCGGTGGCTCGGTTCTGCAGGTTATTGTGGATCCCGCACCCTCGGTGGGCGAACTTCGCAGTGCTCTGACAGAAAAGGGATACAATGGTATCCAGGTGACGGAATTCGGCTCGGCCGAGGAGTTTCTCATCACCTTCCCCAATGTGGAGGAAGGCACCCAAACTCTGGACGCCGCCCAGGTGCTTTTGAATGACCTGCGCGAGAGCCTTCCCAACAACAACATCGAGCTGCGCCGGGAAGAAAGCGTTGGACCTAAAATTGGTGATGAGTTGCGCAAGGGTGCCACCAGTGCCGTATTCGGTGCTCTGGCCCTCATCGTGCTCTACATCACCTTCCGTTTTGTGTTCCGTTACGGTATCGCGGCCATTCTGGCCCTGGTCCACGACGTGACGCTGACGCTGGGTGTTTTCTCCCTGCTTGATCTGGAAATCAGCCTCTCGATTATTGCGGCCTTCCTGACTATCATTGGTTACTCGCTGAACGATACCATTGTGGTGTTCGATCGTATCCGCGAGAACATGAAGCTGCGCCGTAAGGAGAGCTACCGTCAGGTGATCAACCGTTCCATCAACGAGTGCCTCAGCCGTACCGTGCTGACATCGGTGACAACCTTCGCGGTGTCCTTCTGTCTGTACCTGTTTGGTGGTGCCGTTATTCACGACTTTGCTTTCGCGCTGACCTTTGGTGTGGTCGTCGGTACTTATAGCTCCATGTTTATCGCCAGTCCTATTCTGGTTTGGTGGACCGAGCGGAAAATTACTGATAAAAAGCGGATGGCCATGGATATGTAAGGAACCGATTATTTTGGTGACTGGAATTGCCCCTCTGGTGCTTTGAGCGCTGGAGGGGCTTTTTTTACAACATTCACCCAGAACTGTTGATTGCCCCACTTTTGGCAAAGCAGGTGTGTTTTTTTT
>JAOZJV010000294.1 GCA_029935695.1 Candidatus Krumholzibacteriia bacterium
ACTTTGGCAGAGGCCCCATCATCCAGTGATTCAGCCACGCGGGCTTCCTGGAAATACCACTGGCCGCTGAGGGGATGCTTGAGGCGGGGTGGTTTTTGGGGTTGCGTGGATTTGGGCACAACAGTGGCCTGAACATCGGGCAATTGTTTGCGATTGATGTCAATATCTGAGCCAAGGTAACGGGAATCCAATTCGTCGGAAACACCGCTGGTGTTGCGCAAGGTGTCCAGGGGAGCCGGGTTGGGGCCACTCTCCGCCCATAGGATGCCAGGCAGAAGCAGAAGGACAATCATCACCAAAGGCGCAAAGTCCCGGGGTCTGGTTGATTGCTTTTGTTGGAGCCCTGACATAATCCTGTGTTGAATCTTTCGTCTAATAGGTGGATGATCCCTGAAAATAATCTTTCTTCTTTCGGGTTATCGTACGTTTTTACCCGGAATTAATCATTTTTTTGCCCATGATCGGAAATAAGTGAAGCTCCAAGCAACTGAACTGCCTCTGCTGCGGGGAGGAATTCTGGCCACCGCCGGCTTGTGTGGGTTGGCGGGGATCCTTCTGGAGCATGGTACCTATCCCGGAGAAACAACAATTTTGGTGGCACGGGGACTCAGTCTTTGCGCCGTGTTGCTTTTCCTCGGAGAACAGGTGCTGTCCTGGCGGAATCTGGGTTCATTCAAAAAATATACGCGCAAGCGGTGGCCTACCTTTGCTCTTTCAGTGTTGTTGGTTCTGGAGCTCACGGGCGCCTTGCTGGGCCGCGAATCCACCTGGATGGCAGCGGCCATGAAAAGTCTCCATGCCACCGAACTGACTAATGCTTACCTGCTGATCATCCAGCTCTACATTGTCTCAGTGTTTGCTGTGGAATTGCCCCATATGCAGCAGCGCTTTGCCCGCTGGAGGGTGCGGCCCGCTTTGGCCTTTGTCCTGGTTTTCCTGGTGTTGCTTATTTGCGGTACCGGGTTGTTGATGCTTCCCCGGGCCACTCCTGACAACCAGCCCATTACGTTATTGGACGCCCTCTTCACCTCAACCAGTGCTGTGTGTGTCACCGGTCTGGTGGTTCGCGACACCGGGTCCGGATTCACGATTTTTGGACAAACGGTTATTCTGGTGCTCATTCAACTGGGGGGATTGGGGATCATGTCCCTGACGGCCGCCTTGAGCTTGCTGCTGGGAAGAGGCATTGGTGTGCGCGAGAGCAGCCTGTTGCGAGAGGTCTTTCATGTACCAATGATGGTCGAAGTGGGCCGCATGGTGCGCATTATTATCCTGATGACCCTGACCATCGAGGCTGTGGGATCTGTGCTTTTGTACCAGGGGCTGGCAGGCAACCTCCCGGCCACAGGGGCGCGTCTATTCCATGCGGTGTTTCATTCGGTGAGCGCCTTCTGTAATGCCGGATTCAGTCTTTTTTCCGATTCCCTCATGAACCATGCTGGTCAACCGCTGGTGATGGGAACCATCTCGGGTTTGCTGGTCATCGGTGGATTGGGATTCGGCGTTGTTATTCAGATTTGGGCCTGGTTGAAAGGGCGCCTGCTGGATCGGCGCAATAAAAAACATCGGTTGGATTTGCATACCCAGGTGGTGGTGGTGGTCTCGGTGTTTCTCCTGGTGGGTGGTGGTCTGCTCCTGACTCTGCTGGAGTGGAACCACAGTCTCGCCGGGCAGCCGGTGGCCCTGAAAATGAGCCAGGCCTTTTTTCAATCGGCCACCTGCCGCACGGCCGGGTTCAACAGCATGGACCTGAATCTGTTAACCCCGGCATCCCTCTTTTTGATGATTATTTTAATGTTCATTGGTGGGGCTCCCGGCAGCACCGCCGGCGGGGTCAAGGTCACTGCTCTGGCCATCGTCTGGGCCAACATCCGCTCGGTGGGCCGGGGAGTGACCAGGGTTCGCCTGGGGCGTTGGGAAATCGAACAGGTCCAAGTGCAGCGCAGCATGCTGGTTCTTTCAGCGGGCCTGGTTGTGGCTGCTGTTTCCATTTTCATTTTATTGATCACCGAACGGCAGGATCTGTTGCCCACGGTGTTTGAAGTTTTTTCTGCCCTCGGTACCGTGGGACTTTCCCTGGGGCTGACGGCAAAGCTTTCGGTGGCGGGAAAACTGCTGGTGGCTGTTCTGATGTTCATGGGCCGGTTGGGACCGCTGACCCTGGCAGCAAGCCTGGTGGGCCGTTTAGCCGAACCGCGCATTCGTTTCCCCAAGGGACGGATTCTCATTGGTTGATGAAAGGTTGTGATGTTGCATGTTGAAAGTGGCTGTTTTGGGTCTGGGACGTTTTGGACAAGCCGTGGCAAGGGAGCTGAATGTTCAGGGGGCCGAGGTCCTGGCCATTGACCGCAATGTGAACAAGGTCAATGAAATCATTCAGGAAGTGGATGAAGCGGAGAGTTTTGATGCCACAAATCCCAGCCTGCTGGCCAGCCGGAATATTGGCAAAATGGATGCGGTGGTCGTTGCCATCGGCAGTAATTTTGAAGCCAGTGTTCTGGTCACCATGCACTGCCATGAATTGGGTGTGCCCCTGGTGTGTGCCAAAGCCCTGAATGAAGATCAGGCTGATGTCTTGCGCAAAGTGGGAGCCGACAAGGTGATCAAACCTGAAGAAGACGTGGGTGAGCACCTGGCGCGTCATCTTACACACGAATCAGTGCTGGACTTTGTGGAGCTGCCTCAAGACTACAGCATTCGTCGCCTGGTTGTGCCCCAGGAATGGGTGGGCCAAAGCCTTGGGCAGTTGAATGTTTTAAACGAACACAAACTCAATATCATTCAGATTATTCGCCGGGGAGAACCGGAGGCGGATGGGCGTTGGGCCGAAATCAAACTGCCCTTGCCCGATGGGGAAACGGTTTTTCAGGATGGGGATGAAATGGAAGTCATCGGCACAAACAAGCAATTGGGTAAATTAGAGTGAAAAAATAACTTGAGAATTGTGACTGTCTGGGGCTACTCTCGGGCGTCATATGGTCCGGCCCGGGTGCGGGGTGCTTTTGGGAGCACCTGTCATCCGGGCCTGATATGGAGTCAGGCATAAGGGGCGAGAGCCAATCAAAGGAGTGAATTCCGTGAATAACTACAGAAAGTTTGCGCTGGTGGCGCTGCTGGTGGCCTTGGTGGCCATGGCGGGCTGTTCCTGCAAAGAGTACGAAGAGCAGATTATGCAACTGGATGCCCAGATTGCTGAACTGCAAAAAGAAATTGCCAATGATGAAGCGGTTATCACCGAACGCAATGCCATGGTTGATGAGTTGAACTCCAACCTTGATGGTTGCAAGGCTGACAATGCCATTCTCATTGAAGAGAATGAAGAAGTTATCATGATCACCGTGCAGTCCGAGCTGGGCTTTGTGGCCAGTGGCGTAGGTGTTCGCGAAGAGATGGTGCCTGTTCTTGAGAGCATCGCCATGACCATCAACAATCACCCCGGCTGGGATGTATACGTGGAAGGTTACACCGATAACCGCAAGGTCAAGGAAGAGTACCAGGAGTACTATCCTTCCAACTGGGAAATGGGTGCTTTCCGCTCCTGCGCCGTGGTCCGGTACATGACCGGTCAAATGGGCATGGATCCCGAACGCTTTGCTGCTGTCAGTTTTGGTCCCAATCGCGCCATTGCCGACAACGACACCGAAGAGGGTCGCAAAGCAAACCGCCGCGTGCGTTTCATGCTTTACAAGTCTGATTACTAAAAATCAGCAGCTTCTGATTCAAAGCTCCCGGATTGATCTTCACCGATTGGTCCGGGAGTTTTTTATAAGGAAGCCAAAGCTTCCAGTAAAATATCAATTTGCCCGGGAGTATTGAATGGACCTGGGCTGATGCGGATGGTGCCACCGTTCTGGGTTGCCATGGCTTCATGGACCAGGGGAGCGCATTGCAATCCCGTTCTTACGGCAATATTCCAATCGGCATCCAGGAACATGCCTGCCTTGGCTGGATCCATTCCTTCAATCACCAGGGATGTCACCGACAACCGACCGGCCAGGCTGATGTCGGTTTCTCCTTCTTCAAGGCCAATGATGCGCACCGAAGGGATTGTGCTGATGCCGGCAAGCAGCCGGTTGCTCAGATTGTTTTCAATGCCTGCAGGGTCATGGCTCTGCAACCAATCCAGCCCGGCGTTCAATCCGGCAAGGCCAGCGGTGTTCAAGGTTCCGGCTTCCAACCGGTAGGGATATTCTTCCAGGTGGCTTCGTTGGGCGCTGCGCACACCCGTCCCACCCCACCGGATGGGACGTACATCCACATTTTTCCCTACCAGCAAACCACCACATCCCGTGGGCCCCATCAGTCCTTTATGGCCGGTGAAAGCAAGCAGGTCAGTGGAGGTGGAGGACATGTCCACCGGTATGACCCCTGCTGTCTGGGCCGCATCCAGCAGGAATAGGATGCCTTTGGACCGACAAAGTTCCCCGATCCGGGCCACCGGTTGAATGGTGCCGAGCACATTGCTGGCGTGGGTCATGATGACCAGGCGGGTTTCGGGTCGCAGCAGTTTTTCTACGGTGGCCGGATGCACAAAACCCCTTTCATCGCACGGCGCAAGATCGTGACTGATGCCATGTCTCTGCAATTCAAAGAGCGGCCTCAGCACTGAGTTGTGTTCCAGAACCGTGGAGACCACATGGTCTCCCGGCTGGCAAACACCCTGGATGGCGAGGTTCAAAGCTTCGGTGGCGTTGGAGGTGAAAACAACCCGGTTGGGGTCTTTTTCCGGCTGGTTGAAGAATTCTGACAGTCGCAGCCGCAACGCATCAATGCGGTTGCCGGCCCGCAGGCTCAGGTCAAAACCGGAACGCCCGGGGTTGACAGCTTCGGTGAGCAGAAAATCCCGCATGGCATCGGCCACGGACTCGGGCTTGGGAAAGGAGGTGGCGGCGTTATCCAGATATATCATGATTGGTTCATCTTCGCTTGCTGATTTTTGATGATTTCCAGACTATGAGTATCCAAGGAGAGTCCATGTCGTCAAGGGAATCGTTTGGCGTCTTGTAAAATTGACTTTCTCTGTCCTTGAATAAAACGCCGGTTGACCTCTACAATGGAAAAAATGTTCGTCACCACATCCAAAAGGGAGATCGCCGTGGGAAAAAGAATCATAATTTTAAATATCTTGCTGGTT
>JAOZJV010000295.1 GCA_029935695.1 Candidatus Krumholzibacteriia bacterium
AAGAAGATCCAGGCTGCCTTCCCGTAAATCATTTTCAATTAATCGACAGTCCAGGGCCATAAGACGCGCTGCACCCAATCCCAATTGGGTCAACTTCAGGGGATTGTCCCGTCCTCCCCTGTGCAGCCCCGCAAGAACCTGCAATTTAAGTTCATTTTTCATGGTGCCGTAAATGGCGTTGAATTCCCGTTCTTCCAAAACTTCCAAAGCCCGGAAGCCCTGACGGGTGAAAGCCTGCCGATCCTGCCCTTCCGCCACCCAGGAAACCAACTGTCTGAGATCTCGAATATTCACATCGGCCTGCCCCAGAATGGGCAGAACCCTTTGCACCGAACTGACCCGGAAAGGATTGACCATCCCCGCCAGACGACCAATGCGTTCTTCCCAGGCATCGGTTTCCAATCGTAAAAGATCAGTCAGCAACAGCCTGTGGGCCGCAGATATTCCATCACCGGTGATGGTATCGTTCAACAGCTGACCCAGGACATTCTGCATGACAGCCCATGGATTCCGGGACCCTCCAGGTTGTCCACTCAGGGGAAAGTTCTGGCAAATGCCAATCAGGCGTTTGGTGCGTGATTGCCAATCTTTGGCACTGCCATCCAAATCACCTATCAGATGATCCAGAAATAGTTGCTGCCGGCGGGTGTTGTTGAATTTCCGAACATAAGGAAGCAGGCGTGCACCGGCGGTGGTCACATCCAGATAAGCAGCCAGAAGCCTGGCACCGGAAACCCCTCCCTGGAATGCCAGATATTGAATTCCCAACAGATAGCCGGAAAGATCGGCAGATCCAATCTGCTTGCGCAATCCCAGAAACAAGGCCCGGGACAGATCACTGATGGACTGGTCACCATCAGCCATGGCCATCAAATCATCGAGCACCCGCGACGGAGGTTTGGGCAAAGTGCCCTGGGCTACCCTGCTGGGTAAAATACGGCATTTATTTCTGGTGCCAGCCATGCTTTTCTTTCAGAAAGAATCAAATTTAATACTCTGATTATTATCGACGGAATATTTCAGAAGTTTATATCTTGGTTGAAGATGAAAATATTATTTTCACCAACTGGTTCTGGCCCCGGCCCAAAAAGCATTTTCCGGTGGCCGGATTTCACCGGCTGCAGGCTCCCTTCTGGAGAATGCTCCCATCAGACGCGTTCCCCAGAAGGGAACTTCCATGCCTGCCATAATTTCGGAAGACCAATGCCCCCAGTGCCGGGGCAACAAAACACCTCTCATGGGATTGACCGCCGTGACCAGGTCCACATTTGCACCCCAGGCTGATTGGAATGAGGCCATGAGAGAAATTTTTCTCCCCAATTTCCTGCGATGGCGAACCGAAATAAGTGTCCGGCGACCATTGGTGGCAGCGCCCTGCCTGCCCAGGCTGCGCAGGGAAAAAGCCCACGATGGGCCCGGGCCACCAAATTTCATATCCAGTGTCAGGCCCAACCTTTCATCCTCTTTCACCAATGCAGGAGGCAGCCAAGGGTAGACTTCTGACCAGGCTTCCCAGGTTCGGATCCTCTGATGCCATCTGACTGACAGTTGATATCCCGGCCAGGGCCGACCCAGAATCTGTAAATCAACAAATTGTTTCGCCTGGCTTTGGTGCATGCCATCCCAATCCCTGCCCCGGCTTTCAGCCAGAAGAATCTTCACGCGCCACGATTTCACAGACCTGCTGGTCACTCTCACCGCCCAACCGGCACCACCCCAGGCATTGAGAACCGAAGGTCGCACACCCATGGCCGGCCCGGCACTTCCGTTTGCAGCAGCCCACTGAGCCTGCATTGTCAGTCCCCATGCCAGGGATGTTTTCAGGGAAATCAGCCATACTCCCTGCCTCGGTTTTTGTCCTTCGCTCCCCCACAAAACCCACTCAAACCCCAAACGATGATTCCCTCGCTGCCATTTGCCGGATAAAGTGAATCCTTGCTGGTGATCCATCTGAACAACTCCGCCCCCCATGCGAAGATCACCTAGTTGTTTTTCCACACAGAGAGCGCTCAATCTGGCAGCTTCCTGCGCTTGACCAAGGCGGCCATGCATGCCGGTAAAATGCCATCCACGACCATGCCAGCTTAAACCCAGGCCCAGGGCTGAGCGCTTTTCTGCAGCAGTGGCCCAACCCTTTACTCTGGTGACCTGCGAGGGCAATGCCTGCGCCGCCGCCAAACCACCAGATCGTCCCGGAGTGCTCAGCAACAATCCATACCCCGTGGACATGCCCAATCCTCCCACCTGAATGTGCCAAGGCCCTGAAGCCAACTTTGCGGTGAATGCCTGCATGGAGACACCGTCCCTGTTGCGGCGCCACCTTCCCCGGACAGAGATCAGGGATGTCTGAAGGTTCAGCCGGGTCAGACCATCCGCACGATTTTTTCCGGAAAGGGCCACTCTGGCATCCCACTGACCCTGCCATGAAGCCAGAGGATGTTCTTGTTTCTTTTGATCGGGCCATGGTGCAACCATCTCCTGCACCATGTCGGCATCTGCAAGAGCATTTAAAACCTCCTGTGCATCTTCAGTTGAGACATTGTCCTGTCCTTCGGATGGGGACCTCAGCAGGCAGACGGAGAGAAGAAAAAAGAGGAAATTCAGCCGCGGCCCAAGCATCAAACACCACCACTGGCTTTACTCACAACCAGCATCAAACGGTGAGTAACACCAAGGTGAGGATGAATCACATGGCTGGTGCGCAGCATCAATCCACCACGAACCAGAGTCAGGCCCGGGCCCAAACTCCCGGTGCTGGGGTCTGCACGAAATTCCAGACCCAAACCCCGGTCCAGGGCCAGCAGCAAATGGAAACCGGCTTTGGGCGAGCCATCATCATGACGGTCCACAACCAAGGCGGCCGCGAATTCATTGTTGGACAAAGTGAGGTTCAGAAGATTGTTGCGACGGCGTCCACCCAGCTCATCAGCGGATATTTTCAGGGGCCACTCCAGATGCATACGGCCTTTAAAATCTCCAAAGCCCAGGCCAAGTTCCCACAACAGCGCCCACTGCAACGAGGCATCTTCAGGGTTGGCGCCCAAAGTTTGGCGCATCCAGTGAGCGGCAATGCCCCAGGAAGGGCTTTGACCCAGCAGAACCCTTCCTTCGAGATGATCCGCCACAAACAATCCCGACCCGGTTCTTTCCCATTGGGCGGCTATTTTGATGGCCATGGTTTTGCCGGTGATGTTTCCCTTCATGGCCAGAAAACGCTGACTCAGTTCGGGCATTTCAAACAACCGTCCCTGACCAGCCATCACCTGCAAACCATGGCCGGAAATACGTCCCGTTTCAGGTGTGGCCAAAAGCATCCTGGCCGTTAAGGAATCGATGGGCCAACTGTCGTCAAAATCACGCAATCCCCCGGCCAGACTTACGCCCCGGCCAACGACCAACACCAAAAAGACAACCAGACAGGCTCGGATCACCGCACAACCACCAATTGCTTGGCCGACGGCGCAAACACACCATCTGTCTTACTTTTAAGCAACAGGACCACATACCCACCATTTTCCACCATATGACCGTGGTCATCCCTGCCATCCCAAATCAGATCTCCCGGCCCGGAACCCGGGGCGCCTCCCCCCAGATCCCTGACGATGGCACCCCACAAATCATAAATTTCCACATGCCACCCAACCTCTCCTGGTACCAGCAGAAACCGGATGTGGATTATGCTTTCACCCATTGCGGCATCCAGCACCGGGGGGAGAATTTCAAGCACTCCGCCGGCCACACCCTCCTGAGCTACGCTGTTGGAGCAGCCTGGTGTCCCTCCTGATACAGCGACGCTTGGACGCCAACTTCTCCAGCGAAAGGAATGGGGATCATGTGACATACGTTCCCATGATTTTCCTTGAAAATCTGTTCCTTCATGTTCTGCCAGTAACGTCACTTGATCCACAACACCATCTTCATCAGCCAGGTACACCCGGTCTGCATAAGGACGACTTTCTGGAGGACTGTTGTTCAGGGAAGGCCATGAGCCGGACAGCTGACGCATTGATTGCTGAATTTGACTGAGAGGACAATCCAGCACCAGCCCCTGGCTGAGATTATTCAGATGCCAGTTTTCAAGGGCCGCAGAATCTTGAGCCACCAGCAGAAACTGCCCTGGCTGAAGTTCCACATCAGGCAAATATCGCCAATCGCTTTCTTCGTCCCGGATGCGGAGATTGCCCGTGTTGATGGTTTCACCGCCAGCCTGGATTTCAATCCACTCACCCTGGTGTGACGCTGGGGAGGCCAGAATCTCACTGAGGAACACCCCTGCGCATCCGACCTGAAATTTCCCCAGATTCACTTCCAGTGAGAGCTCAAAATCGGCCACCTCAAGCTGCAACAGAATCGAAAAACGGCCCGCCGCGGGGGGTGTCATTTCCATCACCAGCAGACAAATTTCCCCAAAAGAACATCCGGCGAAGAAGGTCTCCAACAAAGGAGTTGTTTCCCCATTGGAGGAGTGCAGTAGCAAGTGCGCCTGACCCGGCGGCAGATTCAGCAGACCCGTGTTCCGCAAAGTCACTTCCAGCAACACCGAAACACCTGGTTCGGCCAGGGAAGATGGATCCATGGCCACTGACACCACTTCAATTTCATGATTGTGGAAATTGACTTCTCCGGGTGTGGGCTCGCCGGACGTAAAATCCAAGTGGTTCTCATCAGTGTCCCTGCCATCGGGCTTGCGCATGAGAGACAAACCCACCGAAACATCCACGGGGCCGCCTTCCATCATGTCGAGGTCTGTTAAAGACCCGTACCCCACCAGATCCAGGACCTCGCCCCCAGCCAGCAACCGGATGGCATCGGGTCCGTTTTGCAGGCCCAGCCATACCTCTGCATCACCGCTTTGATTTCCCATCCAGTTGCGGTCAACCAGCAGAAAACGCTCTCCCTGATCCAGCCACACACCAGTGGTGCAAACCCACCGGGTCACCCATTCAGGCCCCACTGAACCGTTGGCAAATTGAAATGCCACCCCTTCGAGATTGAGGGACCCAGGTCCGGTGTTGAGCAACTCAACAAACTCCTGGCCAGCATCTGCGCCATGGGGATCAGGCAGGAATTCATTGATCACCAGACCCGCAACAGCGGCATCTGACGTCAAAAACAAAAAGGAGAAACAAATGAG
>JAOZJV010000853.1 GCA_029935695.1 Candidatus Krumholzibacteriia bacterium
ACCCAAACATCCGGCAGGTCCATCTCATGCTGAAATACCACGGGACCAAGACCATCGGTCATGCTTATTTCCAGAATGGTCACCGTGTCTTCTTCTTGGACCAGCCAGTGGGAATTCCCTTGGCCTTCGATTGTTGCGCAATATTGACCTTGCTGCAAATCGGGATCATTGATAAGCAAGGTATCTATCCCACTGCAGTCCAGGGCGACCGCATAGGCTTTTCCTCTTTCATAAACCATGAGAGAATTGCCGCTGGAGTGAAATTCACCGGCAAAGGCTTCGTCAGGCGAACAATTTAGCGGGTCGATTTCACCTGTGATGGCGTTTTTCAGATACACCTCCCACTTGGCATCGGTGCTCATCTCGTTGATGGCCAGCCACTGCCCATGGGGTGACCAGGAAATGGGCCAACAGGCCTTGCCCCGGGTTTCAAGTTTCTTGAAGTCATAGGGCGGACCTCCGGCGATATCAAACAGAACCAGACGCCGTCTGCGCAGCCTGCCCTGACAGACCAGGGTATTGGAGCCTGCTGCGGCTGCCATCACCATGTGCACTCTGTCTTCGAAGGAATGCTCCAGCATGGGCTGGCCTGCTGGGCGGCCCTGTCGAAGATTCACGGGCAATGCCCAGAGTTCACTTCCGGTGCTTGAGTTATCCCGGTAACGAGAATAGAGAAGACGGCCATCGGGGAGCCAGGCCAGACAGGGCGTGCCAAACCGGTTGAATAATTTGTCCTCTTCCAGGAGGGTTGTGATCCTGCCGTTCAGATCAACGCATTCGAGCTGAGCATCATAAGTGACTATTTTGAGGTAGGCCAGGTGCTGGCTGTCAGGTCCCCAGACCGGGGAGGTTATGGTCTGGCCGTCTTCCAGTTCCAACACCGGAGTCACTTCATCGGTGGCCAGATCCAGGACGCAGAGCGTATCATTGCCGCCAGGGAAAAAGGCGATTTTCTTATTGTCGGGAGAAACCCGGGGCCGGCAGTAGTTATTGGTGGTGAATACAGGGTCCATGATTCCGGTGGCCAGATCGAACCGGATCACCTGGAAATCAGATTCCGAGGCCACCAGCCCCAACCACAATTCCTGACCCGAGGAGTGCCACTGGATATCCAGTACCTTTTGGGGTGATGGTAAGTCGGAAATAATGACCTTGATCTTCTGAGTCGTCAGATCACGGATCAGAATTTCCTCCTCAGATTTATAAGCCAGCTGGTTGCCGTCCGGTGAAAGTGCCAGGTTCGTGAATGAATTATGGAGGCCATTATTGAAGGTCAAACGGGTCAGCCTGGCCGAACCCTTTGGTGGCGGGGAGGCAGGATCAGAAGAAAGCAGCATGGCGCCAGTCCAGCCAAGGGCAGCCACGACCATCAGAACGAACACAAATTTCCGCTGACGCTTGAGTGCTTTGCCCCATCTGGCGAGCGGTGTAATAGGTCGTGCCTTGATGGGCAGTCCGTCAAGATACCGCTGCAAATCCTCAGCCAAAGCCCCCGCCGATTCGTACCGCTCTTCCT
>JAOZJV010000854.1 GCA_029935695.1 Candidatus Krumholzibacteriia bacterium
TTGCGACGGGGTGCGATCTTGCCGCGCTCGGTCACAAAACGACGAAGGAATTCTTCATCTTTGTAGTCAATGGCAACCATACCGGTCTTGCTGAAGAAACAGACCTTCTGCTTGCCATGCCTTCTTTTTTTCTTCTTCTTCTTGATCCGAAGATTCTTACGTGCCATCGGATTCTCCTTGTTGGGTTGCGCCAGCGATCAATTTAAGCTGACGACAGTAAGACCGAAACGACTGATGGAACTTTAAAAGCGCTTACTCAGCTGCTTCACGGCTCTCAGTCTGACCCTGGCGACGCTTGGCCATGGCCACGCGGTTCCGCTCTTCCCACTCCTCATCCACAACAACCAGGTGCCTGAGCACTTTGTCGTCGAGACGCAGGAACTTGTCGAGATCTGCAACAGCGGAGCCGTTGGCCTTGAACCTCAGGAACATATAGTTCCCCTTGTTCTCGTACTCGATCTCGTAAGCAAGGCGACGAACGCCCCAATGGTTCTCCTGAGTAATCTGACCTTCATGATCGGCAAGAATGGAACCCACACGCTCAACACGCGCAGCCATCTGCTCTTCAGGCTGGTCAGCCTTCAAGATAAAGATAAGTTCATACTTCTTCATCGGTAACACCTCCCCCCGGACTGAAGACCCGAGTCTCTATTCATGATGGCCTGTCGTTGCCTGTATCTGGTGAACCAGATCGGCGACCGCCCGTCATGTCAGCTCGGGTAGGGATGTGAGCATCCAGTCAAATCATCGACTGGATAATGTTTATGGACGCACTGCGCCCTGGACCCGCTGTATGCGGGAAGGCAGGCAATATATCCTGCTGATTTCAAAATGGCAAGAAAAAGAGCAATTCAGGCCCATGAGTGGTGAAAACTACTGAGGAGCACGGCGACGGTTGAACCGGCTGGCCGTTTTCTCCAGGCTGTTTTCCAGCCAGAACTCCACCGCATCGGCGGCGTGGACCACCACTTCCCGCACGTTATCCCATTCTTCTTCTTCAAATTCCGACAATACATAATCAGCCCAGAATTCAGGATCAACCGGGCCACTGCGCGGAGCAATACCCAGCCTCAACCGGGGAAACTCTTCTCCACCAAGCTCATCAATGATGGATTGCACCCCGTTTTGGCCACCACTGCTGCCTTTACCCCGCAAACGCACCGCCCCCAAAGGCAGAACCAAATCGTCACAAATGACCAAAGGCCTGCATCCCGAAGGCCAGTAAGGAGCCTCGGGCTCGGATTCCGGATCCACCGGCTCTGGATAAACCATGGCCCGGCCCGTGAGTTCTTCACCACCGCGCTGAGACCATTGAACCAGGGCTTCCCCGCTGAGATTCATGTAAGTCAGAGGTTTCAGCAAAACCAGGTTTTCGGTGCTGAAATCTGAGGCTGTGGCACAATATTCAACCTCCGACACCCTCAACTCCAATTTTTTGCGCCGCGCCAGCTCATCCACAACCCAAAAACCGATGTTGTGGCGTGTGTTTTCATAACGCGCACCCGGGTTTCCC
>JAOZJV010000296.1:0-3154 GCA_029935695.1 Candidatus Krumholzibacteriia bacterium
TAGACCATGATGTTGATCACCCCGTGATCGGCCAGGGAATCCCGCAACCGCATCAGTCCGGCCTGCGGGTCTGTCAGATGATGCAGAACACCCGATGAGTGGATCACATCGAACCCGCCATCGGGAACATTCAGACCCTCCAGAGTCATCAAATCGCACTCTTGAAAAGTAATATTTTTCAGCCCGCGCTGTTTTGCCGATGCCGCAGCATCTTCCAGGGCCACTCGATTCAAATCGATCCCGTGAAATTGCACATCCGGCTGCAGAGTGGCCGCGCTGATGATGCCCAAACCCCGACCGCAACCTGCATCCAGAACCTGCATTTTCCGGGAGTTTCCACGCTTGCCTTGAATATAGCTGAGGACAAGTTCGGCATCACTGCCAACCCGATTGGTGGGTGCGCCTGAGGGGTAAGGAAATTGTTCATACATCTGGCGGACATTCTGTGTCGTTTTATCCATTTAACCGCTCCAGATTCAAAAAGATTTTTCTTCAGAGTCTATCCACTCAAGCATAATAACACGGAGAGGATTCAAAGGAACAGCCCCATTGCTCAATATTTTTTCATGGAATATTTTGATGTCAAATTTGGAACCCAATTCTTCTTCAGCCAGCCGCCTCAATGCCTTAATTTCTTCGCCACCAACATCATAAGAGGTCAGCTGGGCCGGGGTGGCGATGCTCCTGAAGTAAAGATTCTGAGCTACATCCTCATTCATTCCCGATTCGGTCATATAATCGACAGCCTGCTGTCTGGTCCAACCCATAAGATGGATTCCCGGGTCCACAACCATGCCTCGGGAAGGCCAGGCTCTTCTGGAAATCAGAGCGGATTTGCTTTCGTATAATTCCATTTCTTCGGCAAGTTGCTCACAATACCTGGCCCAGCCTTCCACATAGCTGGTGAAAGACATGAGCTTTACAATGGGGTGAAGGTCTTTGATCTCTTTTTCCAGGGCAATTTGAACGTGATGACCGGGGTAGGCTTCGTGAAAAGTTAGAACTTCGTTGCTGCCCTTTTGCTGTTTTTCAGGATGGCTCAAATTGATGCGATAGTAGGCGGGCTTGGGTCCGCTGGCCTGTTCGTAGGCACCGCTGCCCGTTTCATGCGGTTGGTAGGGCTTGATGGTGACATCCGAAGCAGGGAGAGTGGAGAACCAATGGGAGCATTCGTTTTTTGCTTTGGCCATGAGTCGTTCATTGGTTTCGAGAATTTCCTGCCCGGTCTTAAAAAAGTTTGATGGGTTGTTGTTGATCTGACTGATGATTTCAGAAAAATTGTCTATTCCGTAAAGCTCCTGACCCAGAATCTCAATTTCAGCTTTGTTCCGGGCGACGATTTCCTGTCCCAATTCATAAATTTCCGTTCCTGTTTTATTAGTAGATGTGAATTTTCTGATATAGGCCTGGTAGCATTGTTCGCCATGGGGAAGATCCAGAATGGAAACGTTTTCACGGGCCGAAGAATAATATTCGTCGCGAAGGAAGGCATGATAATCTTCTACGGCGGGTAATATTTTTTGAGAAACCAGGGTCTGCCATTGTAAATAAAAATCCTGATCATCATCCCTCAGGGCAGGAACCATAAAGGGAGAGTTATCAATGTCACACTCCAACAAAGTTGTCATTTGATCCATGACTTTGCTGACGATGACTTTGGGCATGGTGTATCCCAATGACATTCCAAGTTTCAGATTTTCGATTTCAGTTTCGATGGCCTGGGGCAATAGATTCCAGCGTGCCAAAGCCTGATTTCGTAATTCTTCCGTCCCCAGGGGTTGAACCTGGGCCACAGCGAGCCAAATACCCAGCCAGCTGCTTTCCGGATCAACATTCCACAGGTGGCGATGGCACACCCGCATTTCAATGCTGCTTTCGAGATCTTCATACAGAAACCAATAGGTGATTTTATCTTTCCTGGATATCAGGTGAGCTTCATCAATTTTTTTAATTTCAGTGAATAGACTGTCTTCAAAAGTCTCCCACAATTTAATACTCGAAAGACTGTTGGAGGAAAATTCAGCATGGGTTTCCAGGGGAACGTCGGCATAATAGGCATACTCGGGGTGGGCTTCAATGACTCTGAAAAAGTAGGCGTCGGCCAGGTCCGTTATTGAAGGTTCACTGGAAGTGACATGGGACTGGTCTGTACAGCCGCTGACAAAAAATATTGTGATAACAACAAGTAATATTTTCATGGAAATTTGTTCTCCTGGGCACACAATTACTGAGAAGGAATTCCAAACACATAGTCCCCTCTACTAACCTAAAGTTGAAAGCATTCTACTCCATATTCTTAGGATCATCACCCATTCATCTAATCTTCCTCTTTTTGAGTAATGCACCGGAAGCATTGATCACTCCATGACCATTGTGCCAAGGCCAGGGGTACCAACTTCGGTCTGACTACCACGATTGCGCTTCTATAATTTCCATTTGCAATAGCATCAAATCCCTCTTTGAGCCCTTGTGAATGATTAAATTCCAGAGGCCCCATTTCATCCAGAATCAACAAATCACAGGATGAAATATCACGTAAAATCTCATTACCCCAGCCCAGGGCTGATTCATTAAATGCCCAGCTGGACAAAAGTGAGCTTTCCTTGAACTGAACACGTTCAGCCAAGCGCCGTCTTTGGTTCGTACGAAGATCAAGAATATCGATACCCGTTTTTTCCTGTCCCTCAAACACCGGTGGACAGATGACACCAGCTACATCGAATCCCTCTGCCCTGGCTTGGGTGGCAACTTCAAAACACCACCTGGTTTTCCCTGCCCCTCTGGTCCCAGTCAGAATGGTCAATGATGGGGTGCCGGCGACTGAAATTGTATCATTCAAAAACGATGAGGGAATGGGAACAGGCTGTGTTTTCATGACACTTTTTCCATGGCCAGCACGGCTGATCGAACAACAGCTACAGGAAATATTGGTTCTGAAATTGTTCGTCAATTGACAGCCAAAGGGGTGGACTTTATTGCGGGCAGCAGCAGCGGCTCCATTGATGGAGTTCCGTCGGTGAAAATTGATTTTGCTGACAAAGATTCATTGGTCAAGGCCATGCAGGGAGTAAGCACTCTGTTCATGGTACTTCCCAGCCATCCGGATATGGTAAAAATGGGAGAAAATATCACCAATGCCGCCAAAGAAAGTGGT
>JAOZJV010000296.1:3254-5115 GCA_029935695.1 Candidatus Krumholzibacteriia bacterium
AGTGGTTTGGATTACACCATCACCGCCCCATCCTTTTTCATGCAGAACTTCAGCACCAACTTTGCAGATGACTACAAAAACGGGGCGATTTATCTGTCCTCTGGAAATGGTAAAATGGGCTTTGTGGATGTACGGGACAATTATGTTAAGTAAATGGGTATTTTGCGATCCTTGGTGGAGGATTTTTGTGTCGGATGTTGGTTGATGGACTTTTCAATAGGGACAGGCGCCTGATAGACCGGCTGATTCGATGACAGCTCGGCGCCAATCCAATGTTGTTTTGGCCTTGGGAGCCAGCACCCCGCAGTACCGGTGCTTGTGAACTCGGGGGGGTGTGATCAACTTGGACAATCGGTCCAGCAGTTTCAAAGGCGTCAGAACCAACTCCGTTCGGCCGTCCATGGCCTTTACGCCCTGCCAACGTGGGGGGCAGGCAGCTAAAAGTCGTAGCGCACGCCGAGGCTTACGATGTTGTCGTCATAAATCCGGTAGTTTTTGACTCGAAATTCGCCCCACTCGGCGTGCAGGCGGATTTTCTTGTTGAATCGGTACTCACACCCCACAGCCCATGCCGAGACCTTGGGAACCTGTAGCGCTTCGTCGCCCAGATCACTGTAGATCCGTCGCGCGATCAGGCCACTGCCGGAATCGTCGGTGCCGGCCTGGGCCTTCAGCAACCAGCTGCCAAGACTGTATTTCGCATTGACAAATACACCGCGGCCATCCCGGTCTTCATTGGCTACGGCATCAGGACTAACCATTTTGGTGTCCTGCACTAGGAACCCCAACACCCAGTTTCCTGTTTTCCACTGCACAACAAAGCGTGCGGCCCTGATGTCCTCGATGCCGTCACCATATGCGGCCGCGAGATAGAGTTTCTGTTTGCTGAAAAATTTGTCGCCGGAAGTAACACACAATTGGTAGTTGCCGTTGTCTCGGCGTGGGTCAGTCTCGGCGTAATACTCGTCTTCGAGCAGGAGGCTGGCGCCGGCCTTGAGCCCCTTCCATGTCGGCGATTTGTATTCAAGGGAGTCGCCATGCCTCTTGTCGCCGGCCATCAGGCGGTCGTGCTTTGTGCTATAGTTGTCGAAGGCGTCGACGAAGCCCTTGGCCATCTTCAAGACCGGATCAATGCGTCCCACGGCAAGGCGGCCGTAGGGTCCGGCCAAACCGATATAGGTGGGACGCGAAGTCAGGGGAGTCTTGGCGTTGTCCTGGTCTTCGGCGGCGACGCCGACTTCAACCCGATAGAAAAAATCCCACCGCGGGCCCAGCGGCTCGGTGCCGCGAATTCCCAGTCTGGTGAAGTTGTTCTCAAAAGAGAAGCCGCCGACTCCGTTGTGGGTGGCGCTCCCATGATCGGCGTAGGTCAGGGAGTAGTCCAGGCGTCCGTAAAAGCTAAACTCCTGCCCGACACCCGGTGAGGCGAAAAGGTTGATGAAGAAGAGGCAAATCCAGAACTTCCACGAATTTGTCGGCATGGTGATCCTCCTGCAGCTGAGAATACTCTGACTGGTTCATCCGAGCAATGCCTTCTACAATTATTGAGAATGGCTTTGTGACAATAACGGTACTCTGTTATCATTCTGAAAAAGAGCATGCCCGAATCGAAATAAGGATGTGGTATGTCTGCAATGGTTTTGTTGGTAAAATTCAGGCCCCTGTGTTTTTTGGGATGGCTCACGCTATCAGTATTTCTTTTACCAACACCTGGCCATGCCGACGCGACATCGCAGGACTCCTTCGTTCTCCAACTCAAGTGGAAACACCAGTTTCAGTTCGCCGGTTATTACGCAGCTGAAATGCAGGGTTATTTCACAGATCTGGGTTTGGATGTCCGGCTGGTCGCCGGTGGACCAGC
>JAOZJV010000297.1 GCA_029935695.1 Candidatus Krumholzibacteriia bacterium
GAAAAACACACGGCCAACTCCTGCTCCAGATCCCGCAAATCATCTTCCTCGAAAGTCTTGTTCAACTCTTGACCCAGATCGGTGGTCAAGGCATCCAGCTCTTCTTCGGTCATGCCGGTGCCGGCCTGCTGTGGCAACAAAAATTGCGGTAATTGCACATGACGCTTTCCGGTCAGAATGGACCCGTGCTGCAAAAACACACCCTGGGTCCGCCGTTGGGCCGAGCCTACAATTTTGCGTCCCCGCACCCTGATTTCATGGCGGCCGGCAGACTTGAAACACACCAGGGAACGCATATCCTCACGGGATTCCCCCCCGCTGACTTCAACGGAAAGTCCCTGGCGCTCCAGAAAGAGAACCAGCGCCTCGTTGATCTTCATGTAGCTTTCGTGAAGGGAATTTCCGAACAGCAAACCTGGGGAAGTGCCGGTCACCGAATACGTCAGTTCATCGGCGTGAAAGATGGCGCGGCCACCGGTGGGACGCTTCACCAGAGCGTACCCTCCGTCT
Organism: Candidatus Krumholzibacteriia bacterium; assembly: GCA_029935695.1. GTDB lineage: Bacteria > Krumholzibacteriota > Krumholzibacteriia > LZORAL124-64-63 > LZORAL124-64-63 > LZORAL124-64-63. The sequence goes on from JAOZJV010000297.1 coordinate 511, forward strand.
GCAATGGCCTGTTGGTTGAAGTGATCAAAATCCTGATTGTAACCGATGGTAACCGCCGCAGGTTTCCAGCGGTAAAGTCGCAGGATGGGGTCATCACCAGGCTGGTGGGCAGCCAGAAAATCGCAGTCTCTTTGCATGTTGACGGCGCCCGGCAAGGCGCCGTCAAAATAGACCCGTAAGGACGCCATACCGTCAGCCGCAGTTGCAGGGTCCGGCCCAGCGCAGGTCCGGGTTGCGGGCTGCCGTGGCTTCATCCAGCCGGCCGGCCGGAGTGGTGTGAGGTGCGCCTTTCACTAACTCAGGATCTTCCTGGGCTTCCTTGTGGATGCGGTGCAGCACATCCACCAGATGATCAAGGCTCTCCTTTGACTCTGTTTCCGTAGGCTCAACCATGAATGCTTCTTCCACAATCAAAGGAAAATAGATGGTCGGTGCGTGAACACCATAATCAAGCATACGCTTGGCAATGTCCAGAGTGCGGATACCGTATTCATTTTTCCATGATACACCGCTGGCCACAAATTCATGCAGACAGCCTTTGTCGTGCTGAACTTCCATGATGCCACTCAGGCGTTTGAGCAAATAATTGGCATTCAGCACCGCCACTTCGGAAGTGCGCGTCAGCCCGTTGCCACCCAGTCGCAGAATGTAGGCCAGCGCCCGCAGCGACACACCCACATTACCAAAATAAGAATGAATGCTCGTGCTTCCCTGCATGGGCAGTTTCTTCAAAATGAACCGGCCTGCTTCTTCTTCATGAATCCAGGGACCGGGCAGGAAAGCCGCCAGATCCTTGGCCACACAGATGGGACCGGCACCGGGGCCGCCGCCACCGTGAGGTGTGCTCATGGTTTTGTGCAGATTCAGATGAACCACATCGAAGCCCATATCACCGGGCCGGGCTTTGCCCATGATGGCGTTCATGTTGGCGCCATCCATGTAAAGTTTACCGCCGGCTTCATGGATGATGTCAGCCACTTCACGAATATCCGATTCAAACAAACCCAGGGTATTGGGATTGGTGATCATGATACCAGCGGTCTGCTTTCCAACCGCCTCGCGCAGGGCATCCAGATCAATGCGGCCATCGGCGCGGGATTTGATGGTGCGGGGTTTCATACCAGCGATGACCACCGAAGCAGGGTTGGTGCCATGGGCGGAATCTGGGATCAGAATTTCCACCCGGTCGCGGTCGGCCCGAGCCAGGTGGAAAGCACGGATCACCAGCATGCCCAGGTATTCACCGTGTGCACCGGCCGCCGGGATCAAACTGCAGGAATGAAATCCCGTGAGTGTGCACAGGCTTTTTTCCAGCAACTTGAGTGCGCCAAGCAGGCCCTGGATATCATCCACCGACTGTTCGGGGTGCAGATCGGCAAGGCCGGACAGAGCGGCAATTTTTTCATTCACCCGGGGATTGTACTTCATGGTGCAACTGCCCAGAGGGTACATGCCCCGTTCGATGTGATGGTTCAGGGTGCTCAATTGTGTGAAGTGACGCATCACTTCGGGCTCGCTGAGCGAGGGCAAATCGGCCGCCCTTTGCCGGCAAATTTCCGCAGGCAGATCCGCATCAATGGCTTCGCCATCCCACTTGGGAAAAGTCATGGCGCGGCGTCCGGCCACACCTTTATCAAAAAGGGAACCAGGTGCAGTGGCGTTCCAACGTTGGTTGTTCATCACTTCACCTCCGAATCATTGTGGAAGGCTGTGAGCAATTCAGCCAAATGATTAATCTCGGCAGCCGTGCGTTTTTCAGTGACGGCCACCAGCAAATCGTTCTCTGTTCCCACCGGGAAGTTTTCCAGATCAATACCTGCCAGAACACCACTTTGGCGGGCATATTTCACAAATTCACCCGCGGGCTTTTTCAAGCGCAGAACCAGTTCATTAAAAACAGGCCCGGCATAGGGAATTTCCACCCCATCAATATTTTCAACCGCACGGCGCAGGGCCGCGCACCGGGTCAGGTTTGCCTGGCCCAATTCAGCCAATCCTTCAGCTCCCAGCATGGACAGATAAACCGTGGCGCGCAGAGCATTAAGTCCCTGGTTACTGCAAATATTGCTGGTGGCTTTTTCCCGCCTGATATGCTGCTCGCGTGTTTGCAAAGTCAGCACGTAGCCACTGTTTCCGCGGTTGTCGGTGGTTGCACCCACAACCCTTCCGGGCAGTCGCCTTTTCAGTTTGTCGCTGCAGGCCATGAAGCCCAGCAAGGGGCCACCCCAACTGCAGGGAATGCCAAAAGGCTGGGCCTCTCCCACGGCTACATCAGCACCATATTCTGCAGGAGATTTCAGCACCGAAAGTGACACGGGATTGACAGCGGCCACCACGATGGCCTTGCCGCTTTTGGCAATACTGGACAAGGCGTCGACCTGCTCCACCAATCCCAGATAATTGGGATTCTGGATCACGACACAGCCCACGTCATCGCTCATCATTTTTTCCAGGCTGGCGGGATCGGTGGTGCCATCAGCCCTTGCTGCGGCCACCACCACTTTGATCAGCATGCCACGCATCATGGTGGCAACGACCCGGCGGTAACGCGGATTCAACGTCTCTGGTAAGACCACTGTTTTTTTACGGGTTGCGGCCAGAGCAACCAGCACCGCTTCACCGAGAGCCGTGGCTCCGTCATACATGCTGGCGTTGGCCACATCCAGCCCCATCAGACGGCAGACAAAAGTTTGCCACTCATAAATGGCCTGCAGAGTTCCCTGGCTGACCTCCGGTTGGTACGGAGTATAGGCAGTCAGGAATTCACTGCGGCTGATGATGGCATCCACCGCCGAGGGGATGGCGCAATCATACACACCACCACCGAGAAAACTTGTCAACTGATCCTGACCGTGGTTTTTTCCGGCCGCTTTCATGAAGTACCGCAGAACCTCTTCTTCACTGAGACCATCAGGAAGATCCAGGGGTTCTTTTATACGCACATTTTCGGGCAGATCAGCAAAAAGGTCATCGACGCTACCAGCGCCGATGACCTTTAACATGTCCTGAATATCTTCAGGAGTATGTGGAACGTAGGGCATTCCCTCTTAGCCTCCCAGAATATCGCCGTAAGTGGCGGCATCCATCAGTTTGTCCATTTCGGCTTCGTCAGACATTTTAACCTTGAACAACCAGCCACCGTCGAAGGGTTCACTGTTGACCAATTCGGGAGTAGCGTCGATGTCTTCGTTGACAGCCACCACTTCACCGGATACAGGCACGTAAAGATCTTCCACGGCCTTGACCGATTCTATGGATCCGACGGTGTCTTCCATGTTGACATCGTCACCCACTTCGGGCATCTCCACAAAAACGATGTCGCCCAATTCACTGGCGGCAAATTCAGTCACGCCGATGATGGCAACGCCATCCTCCAGCAACACCCATTCGTGTTCCTTGGTGTACTTGCGATCGTTGGGAACCATTTCAGCCTCCTGCACTGTTGGCCGTCCGTCAGGACAGCGACCGTTCGGCCGTTGGATCACCTTTGGTCCGGGCCGACAAGAATGGAAATGCCACTGTGTGGCAAGGAATATGACGGCCGCGCACATCCACGACCAATTCGCCTTCAGGTAATTCTTTTTCAACCAGGGCCATAGCCAGGGCTTTTTTCAAAGTCGGACTGAAAGTGCCACTGGTGACATAACCCACATCGACTCCACCGACCAGCACCCGGGCATCCTGCCGGGCGATGCCTTTGCCGTCCAACTCAAGACAGACGATTTGCCGGGGCACACCATTTTCACGCTGAGCCAGCAGAGAATCAAGGCCGATGAAACCGCCCTTTTTCTTCATCTTCACGGCCCAGTTGATGCCCGCTTCCAGAGGTGTAATATCTTCCCCCAGTTCGTGACCATACAAGCAGTAGCACACTTCAAAACGAAGGGTGTCTCTTGCGGCCAATCCAATGGGTGCCACTCCAAATTCTTCACCTTTGGTCAGCAGTTCTACCCAACAGGCCATGGCGTCGGCGTAAGGAAGATAAAGTTCGTAACCATGCTCGCCGGTGTAACCCGTGCGCGAGACAAGCCACTCGCCGCCGGGGCCGTCGTGGGTGAATGCGGTGTAAAAATCCAGGGCTTCGATGTCGCCGGACCTGCCATCAAGAGTGTCCAGCCTTTCAACCAATTCCCGGGCCACCGGACCCTGCACGGCAATCATGGCAATGTTCGCCGTCTGGTCATCCATGGTCACGCCGTCCTGGGGAATATTTTCCTCCAGCCAGCCGACAATTTTTTCATGGTTTGCGGCGTTGCAGACGATGAGCCAGCGTTCTTCTTCCAGGCAGTAGACGAGCATGTCGTCCAGAACGCCGCCGTCTTTTTTGCACATGGCGTTATACACGACTTTGCCGGGCACGCTCTTTTTGAGACTGTTGGTGATCAGCCCGCTGATCCAGTCCCGGGCACCAGAGCCGGTGATAAAAATTTCTCCCATGTGGGTGATGTCAAACAACCCCACTTTTTCACGCACGATGGCATGCTCAGCCAGAACGCCTTCGTATTGCACAGGCATTTCGTATCCGGCATATTCAACCATTCTGGCGCCATGTGAGGCATGCCAGTCGGTCAGGGGTGTTTTTTTCAGATTGGTTT
>JAOZJV010000855.1 GCA_029935695.1 Candidatus Krumholzibacteriia bacterium
GCATTTTGCCGGCAGTGATTTTGTGCGGGCTCTGAGTTGTTTTGAACGAGCGGTGTCCCATGATGCTGAATTTGCCATCGGCCACTATTACATTGGTCTGTGTTTGCTGAAAACAGGTGTGTACGATGAAGCCTGTCGCCGGTTTGAGCAGGCCCATGGTCTCAATACGAGTCTTATGAGAGTGCCCTTCCACGTGGGAGTGTGCCTGCATAAAATGGAAAACTATGATCAGGCCCGGGAAAAGCTGGAAATGGCCCTGGGCTATTATCCCGAAGACGGCCGGATCCACTACCAGTTGGCTTTGACCTGTGATGCCCTGGGTTTACCCCAGGAGGCCCGCATGCATTACAGTCAGGCCCGGGCAGCGCGTAAACGTGGTCCCGGTCTCTAACCCCATGAGGTGCTTCTTTGTCTGAATTTTTGAATATGATTCTGCTGGCCGTCATCCAGGGACTGACGGAATTTCTTCCTGTCTCAAGCTCCGGTCATTTGGTTCTGACCCAATATTTTTTGGGTGCTCAGGAAGGCGATATCTTTTTTGATATTGTTCTGCATGTGGGAACACTTGGTTCGGTGGTGGTGGTTTACTGGAAAGAAATTCTACGGCTTTTGCGTTTCGACAAACCGGCCATTGGTTATTTGATCAGTCTTGTGGTTGGGACGTTGCCAGCCGTTGTGGTGGGGCTGACGGCCAAAGATTTCATCGAAAGCCTTTTCCACAGTCCTCTTTTTGCAGCGGGTGGCTTACTGTTCACCGCTGTTGTGCTCTTCTCAACCAAATTTTCCAAAGACACTGGTGGTTCCCTGCCTGAGCCGTGGGAGCCGTCGGCTGTGCCTCCAGTGAAGGCCTTGTTGATCGGTTTGGCGCAATCCATTGCGATTCTACCTGGCATCAGTCGGTCCGGTTCCACCATTGCCACGTCCTTGTGGATTGGCTTACCCCGGGCTGAGGCAGCTCGATTCAGTTTCCTGCTTTCCATTCCGGCAATTGGTGGAGCATTGGTCTTGCAGCTTTTGGGAGGGGAATTGATTGGCCGCAGTGACATCGGACTGCTGGGTCTGGCTGCCCTGGCTGCTTTCGCCGTGGGCTTACTGGCCATCCGGTGGACCGCCCTGGCCGTGGTGCAATCTCATTTCTGGAAATTCAGTATCTACTGCGTCGTTGCCGGGCTGGTGGCTTTTGCCATCCTGATGTGATCAGACTCCCTGGGGGACCATCAGGTGGTCCAGGGTCTCGGTGACCCGTTCGTGGTCAAAGGGTTTGATAATAAAATCTTTGGCACCCGCTTTGATACAGGCCAGCACCTGTTCTTTTTGACCGAGGGCAGTGATCATCACCACGTTGGCGTCCGGGTTGTGTTTGATGATTTGTTTTAAGGCGCTCAAACCGTCCATCACCGGCATGGTGATATCCAGCAAAACCAAGTCGGTATTTTTCTCACGGTACTGTTCCATGGCCTGGGCGCCATCACAGGCTTCGGCGGTCACTTCCATGCCCATATCTTCCA
>JAOZJV010000856.1 GCA_029935695.1 Candidatus Krumholzibacteriia bacterium
TCGATTGTCAGACTTCTTCGCCCAACGGCCGGAACACGGCTTCAATCCCACCAGCTACAAGACGGAAAGTCCTGGCCATGGCTCGTCATAAGTGCCAAACGTCCGGCTGCAATCATACGAGGTTCCTGGAAATACATCATATTGTTCCGCGTTCCAAGGGAGGTAGTAACAAATTATCAAACTTTGAGGGCACACAATGCTCAGCTTGCCATGCCCGAATCCATGCTCACGGCTCCAACTCAATGCTGAAATCTCCATCGGCAATCTACAGATGGAACTCGGCAGCAAATCCAGGATTTTTGCAGGGGTAAGCCCTGGAGCGAGGCTGGTTGTTTGAATGTTTGAAGCTTTTGGACTAGAATGGGGCTCTCATCTTTCACCACCCACCCATCGGATGCTGTTTTGCCGCTTTCAAAGAAACCATCTCCCCATCATGCTGCTTTCGGTTGGTGCAGCCGGTGCCATAAAGATCACCGCCTTGAAGAAGGTCATGCCCGCAAGTATGCCCAACAATTGATGAAGGAATTGGAGACCCTCAAACGCATCGATTTCGAGTGCATTCAGGAGTTGGTCGACCCGCGATTTTCCACGGATTATCTCTTTGGTGAAGCGCTGGGACAAATGTTCGGTGTGTTGGAATGTGAGGATGAAGCAGGCAACATTGTGGTGCTGCGCGCCTTCTCCTGCCAGTACAATGCCGTGTGGAATGTCGAAGGTTGGGTGCCGCCAGTATTTGATGTTGATGCCTATGATCAGATCATGGTCCCTGGCGATCGGGCCATCAAAGAACTGACCAGGAAAATGGAGACCCTGAGTCCTGGTGCCGAAGATTTTGAAAAATTCAAACTGCAAAGAAAACGCATCTCACAATCGACCATGAAGGAACTCCAGGCTCTCTACCAACTGAATAATTTCCGGGGAGAAAGCAGACCCTTGACGGATTTCTTCAAAAACACCAATGGGCCACCCACCGGAGCAGGAGATTGTTGCGCCCCAAAACTCCTGCAGCATGCGGCGCTCAATAACCTGCGCCCACTGGGAATTGCTGAATTCTATTGGGGAAAAGCCAACCGGTCGGGAACCCGTGAGCATGGCTGTTTCTATTCCAGCTGCATGGACAAGTGTGTGCCCATACTCGGTTTTATGCTCTGTGGAGCAAAGCTTTGAACCCCTTGGACATCATCCATCAGGAAACATCCTTTGTTGTGGTCAACAAACCAAGTGGCTTGCTTTCGGTCCCCGGGCGCGGTCCTGAAAACCAGGACTGTGTGGTCAATCGTTTGAAGGCAATTTACCCCAACTGTATTGAGCAACCTTCGGTGCACCGATTGGATATGGATACATCCGGACTGATGGTCGTAGCCCTGACCAAAGAATCCCAACGCCATCTCACTCTTCAGTTTCAAAACAGGCAGGTTGATAAAACTTATATCGCGGTGGTGGAGGGGATTATTGATGATGAAGAGGGGGAAATCACCTTGGCTTTTCGGCTTGATCCGGACAACCG
>JAOZJV010000857.1 GCA_029935695.1 Candidatus Krumholzibacteriia bacterium
TCGGGTGTTTTCAAAAGTCTCACGCTGGGCAGGTGTCAGAATCTGTTGGGCCATAGCCACCATATCCTGAACCGAAGGTGGATCATATTCTGCCATAACCAGAGTGCCGTTGATGCGCAAAACCGGAGGAGTTGCCACTTTCAAATGAAGATCACTGGCCCCGCGGTTGATCATTTCTTTCAGGATTTTTTTGATATCCATCATCATGCTCCAGGTTTGACAAAGGGAAATAAATTCCCGGAAATTTTGGTCCCCTGTTTCATCGGCCCAAAACAGCTGCGCTTAAAGAAAAACCCCGGATTCCATGGGGAACCCGGGGCAAAACTCTTTGGCAGCTGCCGTTTTGATTGAATTCTCAGTCAGGCTCCACCAGGAACAAGACCCCTTCGGCTTCCACTGGAGAGCCGTTTTCCACCAAAATCTCCCGGATAACCCCGGAAAACTCGGCATCAATCTCATTCATGACCTTCATGGCCTCAACAATGCACAGGGTTTGGCCCACAGAAATATGGTCCCCAACGCTGACAAAGTTATCACTGTCGGGTGAGGGAGCACGGTACAGAGTCCCCACAATGGGTGATCGAACATCTTTGAATTTGGCCCGTGCCGGGTCAGCCACTACTTCAGCTGCGGCAACCGGTGCGGCAGCCGGAGCTTGAGACAAGGCTGCAGGGAGAACCATAGGTGCAGGAGCCATGGCGACACCAGCGGCATATGTGGGTGATTTCTGAATGCGGATGGTGGTATCCTTGTGGATGACCTCCAGCTCTTCAATTCCGCTTTCTTCCACCATTTTAACCAGTTCACGAACCTTGCTGATATCCATGTCAGCCTCTCTGGTGTTTTGGGGCGAGCTCAATTAACTCTTCCCAGGTATTTTCCGGTGCGGGAATCAATGCGAATAACCTGACCCTCATCAATGAAGAGGGGCACTTGAACCACAAGGCCTGTTTCCATGGTGGCCGGCTTGGAACCGCCCTGGGCCGTGTCGCCACGCACACCAGGATCAGTTTGGGCTACGGCCAGCTCCACCGTCTGAGGAGGTTCTACTGTCAGGGGCGTTTCTTCCATCAGTAAAACACTGCAGATGTCGCTTTCCTTCACATAGGGAATAACATCACCCAAGCCCTCTTTATGCAACTGAATTTGCTCAAAGGTTTCCATATTCATGAAAATCATATAATCGCCATCGGGATAGAGGTACTGGTAAGGGCGTCGTTCGAGGCGAACTTCCTCCACTTTTTCTCCAGCCCGGAATGTATTATCGACAACTTTGCCGTTTTCCACATTTTTCAATTTGGTCCGCACGAAAGCAGGGCCTTTGCCCGGTTTGACGTGCTGAAAATCTACAATGGTCCACAAGGCATTTTTCCACCGCATGGTGAAGCCTGTGCGGAAATTACTTGTATCTGCCAAAGGTCAGCCTCTCTTTACTGAACAGCCGAAATAGATGCATTTCGGACAAAATGATCGCCTATTGATAACACGATAAGACCCAATTGGCAAT
>JAOZJV010000298.1 GCA_029935695.1 Candidatus Krumholzibacteriia bacterium
GGTGCGGGCTTCATTGTTCAGCGCAGCATAGGGTCTGACGGCAACTTCGAAACCATCGCCACCTGGCATGATGATTCCGGTCTGACGGCTGCCGGGGGACTGGATGTTGCGGCCAGCTACACATTCACCGACACCAATTTCCCCCAGGACGAAGACCTTTGGTATCGGGTGTGCTGGGAATCAAATTCCAACATCGTCACGGCGCTGCCCTGGGTTGAGACCACTCAGCTTTCTCCTGCATTTGCTTTGCGTCTCAATGAATTCATGGCCGTGAACAATACCACCATTGCCGATGGGTTTGGTGAGTATGATGACTGGCTTGAGTTGATCAATCCCACGGATGAAGCCATCAGTACGGCGGGCCTGTTTTTGAGTGATGATCTGGCTGTTCCCACCAAGTGGGCTCTTCCCGAGGTGACCATTGATGCCCACGGGTTTCTGCTCGTGTGGTGCGACAATGATCTGCTGCAGGGGCCTCTGCATGCGGGATTCAAGATCTCAGGTTCTGGAGAATCATTGGGCTTGTATTCCAGCCTCACCACTGGAAATCTGCCCATCGACACCACCTCTTTCGGGGCGCAACAAGCGGATGTCTCCTTGAGCCGTCTGCCGGACGCCGCCGGCCCCTGGGTTTCATGCACCAGCCCAACTCCCGGTGCGGGAAACTCCAGTGTTTCTGCCGTTTCAGGGCTTCCGGGCCAGGCACTAATTGCCATGAATGCCCAGCCCAATCCATTCAATCCATCAACGGCGATTTCCTTTGAACTTACTACCAGCAGCCAGGTCAAACTTCAGGTTTTCGACATGCGGGGCCGGCTCGTTTCTTCCTTGTGCGACCAGATGTTTGCGGCCGGATCTCACCACAAAGTCTGGAACGGATGCGACAACTTTGGACAAAAAGTGGCAAGTGGATTGTATTTCGCTATGATTGAAGCCCAACATCAGACACAAACCATCAAGCTGGTTCTGCTCAATTAATCTGGAGACCCCATGACCGAGAAATCCAAGGCCCGGGAAATGTTTGCCGATGGCCACACATGTTCCCAGGCTGTGCTGACAGCCTTCGCCCCCCGTTACAATCTTCCACGCGACCTGGCCCTGAAATTATCCTGTTCATTCGGCGGTGGCATGGGGCGGCAGGGAATGACCTGCGGGGCAATCACCGGAGCCATGATGGTTTTGGGATTGGACAGCGGCCGGGTGCAGTTGGATGATGATGCAGCCAGGGATCGCAACGACGCTTTGGTGCAGGAATTCTTCAGTCGCTTTCAGGAAAAGTACAAAACATTTGATTGTAATGAGTTGACGGGTATTCAAATGTCCTGCCCCGAGGCACGGGCCCAGGGAAAAGAAGATGGCAGCTTCCAGCAGGTATGCCCCGGCGTGGTCGATTTTGCGGCAGAACTGGTCTCTGAGCTGCTTGAAACCGATGCAAAGTGAATGGCGCCAGCCATCTCACCTTTCGAAACCCCATCTCACTGATTATCTTTCCTGCAGGAAACAAATTCTTGTTCCCGGCCCCTTGACGGGGAATATCCGGGCATAGAAGTCAATTGGTTAAAAAGGAGGCCGAGTCATGGAGACTCCCTGGGGCAACAGCGAGATCATGGAACAGTACAAGCACAAAGTTGGTCTGGCAGAAATGCTCAAAGGCGGCGTCATCATGGACGTGACCAACGCCGCCCAGGCAAAGATCGCTGAAGAAGCCGGCGCCGTGGCTGTCATGGCACTCGAGCGCATTCCTTCTGATATTCGCAAGGAAGGCGGTATCAGCCGCATGTCCGCTCCCGGTATGATTCGGGAAATCCAGAACACCGTGTCCATCCCCGTGATGGCCAAAGTTCGCATCGGCCACTTCGCCGAAGCCCAGATCCTGGAAGCTCTGGGTGTGGATTTCATCGATGAGAGCGAAGTGCTCACTCCGGCGGACAACGCCAACCACGTTTACAAACACGACTTCAAGGTTCCTTTCGTGTGCGGTTGCCGCAACCTGGGCGAGGCCCTGCGACGCATTGGTGAAGGCGCTGCCATGATGCGCACCAAAGGCGAAGCCGGCAGCGGCGACGTTGTGGAAGCCGTGACTCATATGCGCGAACTGAACGAAGGCATCCGCCGGCTTCAGCTCATGCGCACTGATGAGCTGATGGCCGAAGCCAAAAACCTGGGCGCTCCGTACCACATTCTGGTGCAGACAGCCGAGCTGGGTAAACTGCCTGTTCCCAATTTTGCCGCCGGTGGCATTGCCACTCCCGCTGATGCCGCATTGATGATGCAGCTCGGTGCCGAGACTGTCTTTGTGGGCAGTGGCATTTTCGCCAGCGATGATCCCGGCCCCCGTGCCAAGGCCATCGTCGATGCGGTGACTTTCCACGACGACCCTGCCAAGCTCATGGAAATCAGCATGAACCTGGGTGAGGCCATGAAGGGCCGCGCGGTGAACGAGATGGCCGAAAGCGAGAAAATGGCTGGCCGCGGCTGGTAGTTTTAAGGCAATACTTCGGCGGCCCGGCAGGAGCAATCCTTTCGGGCCGCTTTTTGGAGCTCAAATGACGAAGCCCGTAGGCCTGCTCACGTTGCAGGGCGATTACGAAAAACACCGCCAGATATTCACCAGTCTGGGTGTTGAAACCATGGGTGTGCGCCGCCCCGCCGAGTTGGATCAGGTCAGCGGCCTGGTTATTCCCGGTGGCGAGAGCACAACTCTGACGCGTTTAATGGATCGGGTGCAATTGAGGCAACCTCTGCTCGATTTTGCCGTAGATCATCCAGTGATGGGAACCTGCGCCGGTCTGATCATGATGTCCCATACTCTGGCCGACGAAAATTTCAAGGATTATGGAGTGGCCCCTCTGGGAATGCTCGACTGCACAGTGCTGCGCAACGGGTATGGCCGCCAGATTGACTCTTTCACCGCTCCGGTTGGCATTGATGTGCTGGATGGATCCAGTGAAGAGTTTGCCGCCGTTTTCATCCGGGCCCCCCGCATTGTGGATGTGGGACCGAAGGCTGATGTGGTGGCAGCTTACAAGGGCGAGCCGGTGGCCGTGCGCCAGGGACATTTGCTGGGGATGACTTTCCATCCCGAATTGACCGATGACAGTCGCATTCATCGGGCTTTTTTGAGCATGATATAGGCTGGGGGTTTTTTATTCACAGCCAGACGGTTTTTCCGTATTTTCAAAAGGGGCTCTGGCATGGCGAATTTTGCGTCACAAATTGAAGGAATAACAATGAAGAAAATTCTAACTCCCTTGTGGGCTGTTCTTCTGATTGCTCTGTCCATGGGCTTCTGGGGCTGCGGTGACGATGACCCGGTGGATCCCCCTGCTGAGAATTGCGGCATCACAGTGACAAGTCCCCTGGCCGGTGATAGCTACAGGCCCGGGGATGAAGGCCACAACACCATGAATATCCGCTGGACTTCAACCGGCGATGCCGACCTTGTGAAAATTGAACTGCTCAAAGCCGGTGCTTTGGTTGATGTCATCCACCCCAGCCTTCCCAACAGTGGTTTTTACCGCTGGACTGCCAGCAATATGGGCGCTGACAACGGATCTGATTTTGCCATCCGGGTCAGTGCCAATGGCGAAACTGATTGCCTGGATGTCAGTGGGCTGTTCACCATGACCAACACCGCAGGTTGCACTCTCGATTTCACCAACGAATTCCCCGACACACTTTTCGCCGGGGACGTTTTCGGTCTGACCTGGAGCAGTGCCAATACCACAGGTAATGTGGATATCCAATTGCGGAGACAGGACCAGAGCCTGGGCCTTATTGCAATCGGTATCGATGATGATGGCAGTTACGATTGGACTGTTGATTCGCTTCACAATGGATCCGACGGGTATTATTTCCTTCGGATCATCGACAGTGATCTGGATTACTGCTACGCCGACAGCGTGACCTTTGCCATGGTGGATGAGGATATCTGCTATATCGACATATCGAATCCCCCGGCTGGGACAGTGTGGGCGGAAGGCTCTTCGCAAAACATCATGCTGACCGGAGCTCCCGAGATTTCAACAGTGAACCTGCGTCTGTACACCGGAAATGTTTTTGTGGGGTATATTAATCACCCGAGTACCCCAATTTCCATAGACGATTTCCCATACACCTGGGACGTCAATGATTTTGACAACACCCAGGGAACAAGCATGTACCGCGTTCAGGCCGTCAACAGTGACGATCAGTACTGCGTGGGCCAAACTGGTTTCTTCACCATTGTTCCTCAATGATGTTCCAGAAATTGAATCAGGCCGGAAAACTTGCAGCGAGGATCACTTTGGTGGTCCTCGCTCTGGTGGTTGCATGGCCAGCATTCAGCCAGGAATATGATATGGGGGAAGACGATCCTTTCGATTTTTCCACTGTGAAGAAAGAATATTCATACGACCCAGACAAACCCGAAATCAACGAGCCCTTTTTTGCCATGATTCTGCAATGGGCCGCTGATGATTCCCTGGGCACCTGGTCCGGCAATGATGTTTTGGCCTATGCCGAAACCCTGGGACGCCCTTCTAAATTTCCTTTGCAGCACCTGGTGTCGTTCAGCAGATCCCGCCTTCCAGTGGAAGAAGAAGAAATTTGGCCCGACATGAATGTCAGGGCTATTTGGGATATTGAACTGGTGGACGACCTGACTCCGGCCATGCCGTACAGCATTCTCGGTTATCATCCCGGAACCTTGCGTTTGTCCGGAAAAATCCGCATGTCTGAAGTTCACCTTGGGGCGGTGCAGCTGCACAAGGTGGATGGTTCCGTCAGTGTTTCTGACATCCAACTTTACCGACTGGAAACAGGAACCATGGTTCTGGATGTGGACGGTTGGTTGGACGCCCTGCTGGGCAAACGTCTCGACGATTCTGCCATGCTGGGCTTTGTGGCCGCCCGGGAAGATGGGCGTTTGATTGGCCTGGCTGTTTCCATTGGCAACAAGGGCCGCTCCATTTACGGCGAACTTGACTTGCAGCAGGACAAGGTTCTGGCCAACGGCCGGGCGGTGGCCACGGCCCTCAGTGCTGCCTGCCGGTCGCTCTGTGTCCTAGGCCTGGACGACCCCGTGGCCCGGGCCTGGGGCCGCTGATGACTCC
>JAOZJV010000858.1 GCA_029935695.1 Candidatus Krumholzibacteriia bacterium
GACCTGATCAGCCAGTGTAAAATTCTGCATCGATGAGCAGATTTTCATTCCCGTCGTGCACCGCATATTGAAAATCCGGATGAATAGCAAAAGCGCCCACCTGGCCATGACGATCCATGGCCAGATAACCCACCTGCACTTCCCGCCACTTTGGATTCTTGCGGATGATCCGGTTGACTCCCTCGCGGCAGGCGTCAGTGGGTGACATTCCCTGCCGCATCAGTTCCACAATGAGAAAACTGCCCACGGTTTTCATGACTTCTTCACCCACGCCGGTGGCGCAGGCCGCGCCCACTTCGTTGTCCACAAAGAGAGCCGCACCGATGATGGGTGAGTCGCCCACCCGGCCGTGCATCTTGAAAGCCAGACCGCTGGTGGTGCAACTGCCAGAAAGATCTCCCGCCTGATCCAGAGCCAGCATGCTGATGGTGTCGTGGGTGGGATTGGTGGTGGGTGTCCAGGGTTTGTATTCGGCGTTTTTTAACCACTTTTTCCATTCGGCCCGGGAGTCTGCCGTCAGCAGATCTTCTTCCTTGAAACCCTTTTCCAAAGCAAACCGGCGGGCACCTTCGCCCACCAGCATCACATGGGGCGTCTCGTCCATGACCTTGCGGGCCACGGCCACCGGGTGCTTAAAATTCTGGAGAAAAGCAACGGACCCTGCATTTCCCGTTTCATCCATAATGCAGGAATCAAGGGTGACATTTCCTTCGCGATCAGGCCAGCCACCATAACCGACAGACGATACTTTCGGGTCGCCTTCAGCCACCTGCACACCGGCCTCCACCGCGTCGATGGCTTTACCTTTCTGACTGAGAATCTCCCAGGCTCGCTCGTTGGATGCCAGTCCATGGTTCCAGGTGCTGATCACCAGAGGACGCCGCTTCGGTTGCTGGGCCAAACTCATTTTGCCAGAGCCCAGGGCGGCCAATGCAGCGCCGCCGCCAACCAGAAATTGTCGTCGTGTGGTCATGAGTTTTCCTCCCGGGCAAAGGCGATAGCGATAGTGGTAATGCTGAACGGATTGAGATGGATGCTGATACGGCTACCGCCATGCGTGACACTGGGCTCGAGACAATCTTCGGTCATGGGCTCTTCCAGCAGATTAACATGGCAGGCCTCAAGAACAGGTTGATCGAAGCGCAACGTTTCAACGACATCTTCTCCAGCAAGGTTACAGAGACGGATGATCAACCGATCGTCAGATTCCGATTTCTTGATGGCGGTGATATTCACGCGCGGATCAGTTTTTTCAAAGAGCGATATTCCGCCGGGGCGCAACTGATCAGCCACTCCCTGGTGGGTCACGGGCTCCACCCGATAACGTTCGCTCAGGTCCTTGATGCCGGCATTCAGCAGGTCGCCACTGAATGGGGCCACGGCGTAGCGGAAGGTGTGCCGGCCATAACATTGGGCATCAGGCGTGTGCAACGTGGGGCCCGCGTTGGTGTTTTTGCGAGTGGGAAAATCATCCCGGCTGAGCCAGTCCACGCAGCGCAGA
>JAOZJV010000299.1 GCA_029935695.1 Candidatus Krumholzibacteriia bacterium
GCTATTCTGGCTATCGGCGTGGGGGATGACCGTTTTGACATCCATGCCGAGAAAAAGCTCTATGGGCAATTGGCTGTCATTCTTCTGCTTATGGTTTTTGGCCAACGGCTCGATTTTGTGGTGCTGCCTCTGATTGGAAAAATCGGACTCGGTGGATGGGCCTGGCCTTTCACTCTCTTCTGGTACCTGGGTTTCATCAACTCCATGAATCTCATTGATGGGCTGGACGGCCTGGCCAGTGGTATCAGCATTCTGGCCTCTCTGACTTTGGTGATTATCTCCCTGGTTGTGGGAGAGGTATACAACATGCTCTTCGCTGCCACTCTCTGCGGAGCCACTGTGGCGTTTTTCTACTGGAACATGAGCAAGCGGAAGATTTTCCTGGGCGATTCCGGAAGCATGTGGATGGGGCTGGTTCTGGGCAGTCTCATCATGAATCTGGGCCAAAAAGCCAATTTGAGTCTGCCTTTGATGCTGGCTCCCATGGTGGTGCCCATCTGGGACACGGGCACAACCATCATCCGGCGTTATCGGCGCCGCACTTCCATATTTCAAGCGGATGATTTCCATTTGCATCACCGCCTTCTGCGGCTGGGCTTTTCTCCTGGTGGCGTGGTTCTGTGCCTCCTGCTGGTCACCCTCGGCACCATCCTTTTTGCCCTCAGCGACTATTTGGGCATCGCTCTGCTCGGTTTGCCGGCTATGGGTGCCTGGTTATGGGTGGCTCAACTTGGTGGAATGCATCACCTGAACAACCGTGCCCAGGGAATCGATCTCTTTTCAGAGCTTTCCTACGCACTGGGCTTCAACGACAGCATGGACAGCCTGAACAACCAGGCGGGAACCAACGTTGCGGATATTATCGACCTGCAGAGTGAACGCCAAAAAGCCAACATCAAACAGGCCATGGATGGCACAACAGGGCATCCTGTGGATGAGGGTGATTAAACTCACCCTTTCAGGAAAGCTGCCCGAAATCAATGTGGGAGCTGTTTCCCTTGTCTTTCTCGCCTTTGCCGTCTGAATTTATTCAACTCCTTCAAGAGCTTCAATCCCGGCCAATGCCTCGGATTCTGGATCTGGGCTCTGGTCAGGGAGATTTTTCCCAGCTTCTGGCTCCCTACGATCTTGCCGTTTACGGGCTGGACCGATTACCTGAAGTTGCGGGAGTGCAAGCCTGCATTCGGGCTGATGCCCTGCACCCGCCGGTGTTGCCTGGCAGTCTGGATGCTGTTGTCGCGGGAAATCTGGTGCGGCATTTGCTTGTCCAATGCCCAGATGGGGCATTTCTGCAACGTTGGGTGGAATTATTGCGTCCCGGCGGCAGTCTTTTTATTTTTGAAGATGAGCCCGGCCTGTCCGATCCAGCTGAACTGAATTTCAAGGATCTGCAGGAATTCCTGGCTCGCCTGATGCCTTCAACACGGGGGCCACTGATTTCCAGGTCTCTATTCAAAAAAAAGTTACAAGGCTTTACCCCGGGGCTAAAATGGTCAACCGGCCTGACCCTCAATGAGGACAGGCCAGACACCGTTGGGGTGCACTCCATGCTCACCGGTGCAGGTGCTGAGGGGAAGCCCGGAGGGCCGGCCGGCAAGTTGCTGGACGCCATTGATGAGCACGGCTTGAGTTACGGATCGTTTTGGTGGGCCCAGGCTCGCCTTGTTTGAACCGGAGAGAATATGAATGCAATGAAAAAGGGAATGTTGATTGTTGCCACTTTGGCTGTATTGGGCATGGTAATGGGGATTTGTTTTCTCACCACCGGTGTTTCCTCAGTGGTTGATTGGCGCCCTCTGAGGGCTGTGGCCTTGGAAAGTGATGATTGGGGACTGGCCGGATTCGTTCCTTCGGCCGATGTCTGGCATGGCTCCAATCGTGAAGAATTAATCCCCGGGCATTTTCCTGCCGTGTATTGGGAGTCCACTCTTGAAGACTCTCTCATGGTGGCAGATCTCTGCGGTATCATGGCTTCATTTGTGGGCGCCGATGGATTGCCGGCTGTTTTCCAGCCCAACTACGTGATGAGTTCTCTCAGTTATGAAAAAGACGCCACTGGGTGGGTTTGGGTTCGCTACAATTTGCCGCAATTTCCTCCTGCTTATGAGCGCAAAGGTATGTGGGAGGCCGTGGAAGAGGGGATTGAGGCCGGATTGTGGTATCCTGAATTCCACGCCACCTGGCATTATGATCCCGCCATGCGCCTTGAAAATGCCCTGAAAAATGACCTTGCCAAGAAAATGACCAAAGCCGGCGTCACTCTTTTTCCCGAGAGCGAAAAGGCCCGGGAATTGGGCCAATGGCGTTCCCTCGTTGATTTAAGGCGGGAATTGCAAGGTTCTCAAAGAATCTTTCAGGATGTTTTCCAACGACCTGTGGGATCGATCATCGCACCGGATTACACCTGGAATGATGGTGTGGAAACCATGTGGGAACAGTTGGGTGTGCGGGTGATTCAGGGTAAAAGAGAGCAGCGAGACCCCACCCTTCCCGGTGGAAAATTTGGGCGCGGTGTGAAATTCATCAAGCGACAATGGGCTTTGCTGAACCATCGGCAACGCATTTATCTGGAAAGGAATTGCCGTTTGGAGCCGGTGCAATCTCCTCAACCAGAACAAGTTGTGCTGCGTTGTACGGCCGATACTCACAAGGCCTGGGCCAAGGGCCAACCGGCCATTGTGGAAACCCATCGTGTAAATTTTGCTCATGCTGATCCTGGTGTCGTGAAGTTGGGCCAGGATTCGATGACCGATTATCTGGAAAGTATTTGCGCTGATGCTGATCAATTGCCCGTGTTTATGGTGGATGCTGAAATTGCTCAGCTGCAAACCCGGGGTGTGAGTTGGGTTGTTCGGGGCAATCAGCTTATTTTGAGAAATGGAACCCATGGCCGCCGTCTGGTGGTGGTGACGCATCAAAATACGACCAAATGGTTTGCCCTTGGTGCTCAGTCTGTTATCAAGACTCAGTGGAAACAGTAACGTGAAGAAATATTCCCAAAAGTCAATTTCAGTGGCTGTCTCTAAACTACATAAAAACGAAAAGAAATCATCATTTACTGTTGATTGTGCTTGATATTTGAGACATTGACCTTTTGCGCTGTTTGTGGTATAGTAACGTAGCTAAAAAAACACAAAGGACCTGTTCCAGGGGAATTTCTGGAACCAACAGGGGTTTGTGGGGTTCGCTCTTTTTCCCTGCCATCGCTAATCTGACGTTAATTTTTGTTGCCGGAACCAAATACAGCAGAGCCAGCCGTGTCTCATCGGGGTGTTCTGTATCCATGGAGGAAATGCATGTCCGCATTCGGATTTCGCCCCGAATTTAAGCTTTCTTTGTTGATTATGGTGACATTGGTGGTTGCTAATGTTTCTGTGGCCCATTCGGAAACAGTTGTTTTCGAAGGTGGGTTCTCTCCGGATCAATGGTCCTGGGAGTCCAATATTGAAGGAGATGTCTTCCCGGTTCTGGAAGGAACACGCAGTTTGTCCGAACCAGGGGCCCCGCTGTTGCCGGTGCAGGATCTGGTTCTTCTGATTCCTGCGGACCGCATGGTGAGCGATGCCTGGGTTGAGCCTCTGGCCACCCGCACGGAAAAACTTCCGGTTTCACAGGCCTTGGCTCCTCCGCACATCACCGACACTGGTGAAATGATCTCCACCGCCCGCCTGCCAAACAACGGGGGCATTTTTCCCGCCAACTGGGGCGAATTTTCCGGCACCCACACCTGGCGTGGATATCAATTGCTCACCGTGAGCGTTTATCCCGCACGTGTTGAGAACCAAACCATTACCTATCTTGATGACTATGCCGTTCGGGTCATATATGCCGATGGTCAAAGCCAGCGCCTGACGGTGCAACGTGAACGATTTGTGGAAGGCGAGAGTGAAGCTAACAAGGAAATTCTCCGCTCGGTACTTTCCAATCCCCAGGCTGTTTCCGGTTATGCCCGGGTCAATGGCGCCGTTGTCAGCGAAGGCAAAGGTGTATTCCAGCCCACACGGTCACCCAGTCTCAGCGGCAGCGCAGTGCAATATCTCATCATCACCGATGAAATCATGAAGGATGAATTTCAGCGCCTGGCCGACTACAAAACCAGCCTCGGTATGCAAGCCCTTGTGGTTACGCATGAATACATTGCGGCTAATTTTCGCAACGGGGCCGACATTCAGGAAACCATCCGCATGTTCATCCAGGATGCCTATGGCAAATGGGGCACCGAATATGTGCTGCTGGGCGGGGACACCGATATTCTGCCTCCCCGTTATGTGCACAATACTTTTTATCCTGCCACCGGCTCTACTGAAATACCTGTAGATTTGTATTTTGCTTGTCTTGATGGCAACTGGAATGCCAACGGGAACGCTCTTTTTTGTGAAGCACCCACCAACGACACTCCTGGCGATGAAGCGGATTTTGCCGAAGAGGTTTATCTCGGTCGTGCCACCGTGAGTTCCGAGGAAGCAGCCAGGGTTTTTGTGGATAAGGTGATGACTTACGAAAAAGCTCCTCAGGGATCCCAGTGGCCCAACCGCATTCTTTATGCCTGTGAGGTGCTATTTCCTGCGGATTACGATGAAGGCATGCACATTATCCTGGACGGCGCTCAATTTTCCGACCAAATGGTCAACGAACTCGTGGAGCCCTGCACGGATATGGAATATGTGCGCATGTACGAAACGGATTCTCTTTATCCCAGGGAAGTTCCATTGAACAAAAGCGCATTGATCGACAGCCTCAACTCCGGGAATTTCGGGATTTTCAATCAAATTGGTCATGGGTACTATTTCAACATGTCCGTGGGTAACGAAAACTTCATGAACACCGATGCCGATGCTCTGGTCAATGGCGACAACCTTTTCGTTCTGTTCTCTCTGAATTGTGCATCCGCTGCTTTTGACTTCAGTTGTCTCATGGAGCGCTTCCTGCAGAACCCCAATGGCGGATCTATCATTTCCATTGGTTCTTCCCGTGCGGCATTCCCTAACAATTCCAACAATTACCAGCAGGGATTCTTCGAGGCACTGATGTGCACTCCTGACAATCGGGCCGGTAAATTGATTGCGCTCAGCCGGCT
>JAOZJV010000859.1 GCA_029935695.1 Candidatus Krumholzibacteriia bacterium
CCCATGGACAGGTATATCGGATTGGACGCCCACGCGTCAAGCTGCACTGTTGCCGTCCTCGGTCCCAGTGGTCGGAAATTGCAATGTCAGGTTCTGGAAACCAATGCCAAAGCCTTGATTGGCTTCCTGCAGACGGTCCCAAAGAACCGTCGACTCATCTTCGAAGAAGGAACCCACTCGAACTGGTTGTACGAGGTTCTGGCACCTCACGTGCAAGAGACCGTCGTGGTAGCAGTACGTCAAAGTCGGGGGCCGAAGGACGACGAACGGGACGCCTTTGGCTTGGCCGAAGACCTGCGTATTGGCAATATCAAAGTCAAAGTCTACAAGAAGCAGGGCGAATTCTCGACACTCAGTCATTTGGCCAGAGCTCACAGCACCCTGGTTGTCGATACGGTTCGGTGCCAGAATCGAATCAAAAGTCTGTTTCGTTCAAGAGGAATAACCACTGTTGGCAAACAGGTATACTCGGTAAATGGCAGATCACAATGGCTACCCCAACTTCCGAATCAAGCTTGTGGCCAAGCCAAGTTCCTTTACGAGCAATACGATGCCTTGAGCGAAATACGCAAACAGGCAGAGAAGGAAATGTTGGTCGAAGCTCGCAAACACTCCGTTTACAAAGTAATAAAAACCTGCCCAGGCATGGGCAAAATTCGCACAGCCCAAATCATGCCAATTGTGGTCACGCCTTACCGCTTTGCAAACAAGCGTCAGTTCTGGGCTTACTGTGGTTTGGGAATTGTAATGCGCAGTTCGTCAGATTGGGTTCGCACTCAGAATGGGGAATGGATAAAGGCGTCAATCCAGAAAACCAGAGGCCTGAATCGCAACTTCAACCGTTCCTTGAAGCACATCTTCAAGGGTGCGGCGACGACGATAATTTGTCGCGCCAACAAGGACGACCCTTTGTATCGGCACTATCAGGGTTTACTCGATGGTGGTACCAAACCCAACCTGGCGAAGCTGACCATCTCGCGTCAGATCGCCTCAATCGTTCTTTCGGTGTGGCGC
Organism: Candidatus Krumholzibacteriia bacterium; assembly: GCA_029935695.1. GTDB lineage: Bacteria > Krumholzibacteriota > Krumholzibacteriia > LZORAL124-64-63 > LZORAL124-64-63 > LZORAL124-64-63. Next base: position 1,015 of record JAOZJV010000859.1, read on the forward strand.
TCTCAGGAGGTTTACGATCCGAAGAAACTGAGCCCGAAAACGTAGGATGTCTCTGGGTTGAGAAACCGGCTGGTAAACAAGTCAAATACCGTTGGCAAAATTCCTGGAGACAAGATGGTTACAGGGGAGTGCATCCATTGTTTTTCTGGTCCCGGCTAACCATGCCGGAGTCCCCCAGTATAGGCTATGCCCCCTTGGAGAGCCGAACGAAGCGATGGGCCAATGAGTCCCCGATAGAAGGATGGTTCCCGCAGGAAAGCGGAGAACAGTACGGCTGCAAAGTTATACAGGAAGTCAGCAGAAAGCTTGGGATCGAAAACCAAAACCGGGAAGATCAATCTGTTGTGAGATTATTAAAAACGGACGCTGTCTGCCAGACCAGAAGCACTCAGCGTGCTGGAGAGGTATGTCTTGACAGCCTGCCCCATAGAAGGAAAAACAAACGCATAGTTGCCCCTTTTTGACCGGATGTTGACACCACTCTAC
>JAOZJV010000300.1 GCA_029935695.1 Candidatus Krumholzibacteriia bacterium
GGTCAGGACGTTCTTCCCGGTCCACTTTGATACAAATGAAATGCTCATTCATGAAACTGGCCACATCATCATGTTCGAAGACCTCATGCTCCATCACGTGGCACCAATGGCAGGATGAATAGCCGATGGACAGGAATATGGGTTTGTCTTCTTCTTTGGCCCGCCTGAGGGCTTCTTCGCCCCAGGGATACCAATCCAGGGGGTTGTGGGCGTGTTGCTGTAAATACAGAGATGGCTCATTCAGCAAATGATTGCCATGGGTGCGGATGTTTTCGGGCGTCCGGGACCCCTCAAAAGGCGAAGAATCCGGTTGGGCTTTTGTCATCTTGCAGCCAGTCGGTAAGAGAAAAAGGGTCACAAGGAGGACCAGGGTCATGAAGTTTTTCATGGTTCCAGTTTCTATGGGAAAATAAAGAAGAGTTTTTGGATATACTAGGGTAATTTTACCATCCCGCCACCCTGAGGAAAACATGGTGAAATAGTGGGAGTTTATCAAAACATACCTTTAGGTCCTGATTTCACGCTCTAATATAAAGTTTAAAAAACTCCTCTTTTTCCATTGTCAGAAAGTATGTCACCGGTTTATCATGCAGCTGCAAAATCCAGAGAGTTACGTGGCGACCGTGTTGCATCTTGAGTCCCGACTTAAGGCAGGGCACAGTCTGTCGATAGGTGACTTTCTGTAAGTTGGTTTGTGGCATTCCTCGACGATGAAGGGGGCGAGTCGCTTGGCTCCGGAAAACCAAGATCTCAATACGGGTTCCAACCCTGATCCCGGTACAACCACTGACAAATTTGTTTTCCCCAAATGGGTTAATCTGCTTCGAGAAGGCACAGCGGCGCTGGCCCTCGGTGGATTGGTCTTTGCAGTGGTGTTGATTACAGGGGTTTTCTCCCCGGAAATGTCAGCCATTGGCTACGGCCCGGCTCAGCCGGTTGAATACAGCCATGCGGTGCATGCCGGTGAACTGGGTATTGACTGCCGGTATTGCCATACCAGCGTGGAATCGACGGCCAAGGCCAATATTCCACCCACGGCGACCTGCATGAATTGCCACGCCTATATTAAAACCGAAAGCCCCAAGCTGGCTTTGGTGTTCGAAAGCGCGGAAACAGGCAAACCCATTCCATGGGTGAGGGTCCACGACCTGCCTGATTTTGTGTTTTTCAACCACGCGGGTCACATCCAGTCGGGTGTGGGCTGTGTCAGCTGTCATGGCCGGGTGGACAACATGGAAGTCGTTGAGCAGACCGAGGCCCTGACCATGGGCTGGTGTTTGCGTTGTCACCGCGCGCCGGAAGAAAATCTGCGACCCCAGAAATTTGTGACCACCATGGATTGGAAGGCTCCGGGAGATCCGGTGGCCCTGGGTGCGGAGCTGCGCAAGGAACACCAGATTGAGCCGTCGGAAGACTGCACTACCTGTCACCGTTAGGGAAGGTTACGAATGTCGGAGATCATGAACGACCAGAGCGGTAAGAACTATTGGCGGAGCCTGCAGGAGCTGGCTGATACCGACGAGTTCCGCGAGCAACTGGAAAACGAATTTCCCGGTGGAATCGATGCCCCCATCAGTGGGATGACTCGCCGCCGTTTCCTTCAGGTTATGTCCGCATCCATTGCCATGGTTTCCCTGGCTGGTTGCAGTTGGCCCGAAGAAAAGATTCTGCCCTATGCCAAGCGGCCCGAAGGGGTGGATCCTGGCAAAACGCAGAAGTTTGCCACCACCATGGAGTTAGGTCCCGTTTCTTTGGCAGTGCTTGCCACCAGCTACGATGGCCGCCCTATAAAAATTGACGGAAATCCGGATTTCAAACTGAGCCAGGGCGCCACCAGTGCGTTTGCCCAGGCCAGTGTTCTGGACCTCTACGATCCCAACCGCAGTGTGGCTTTGATTCATCGCGATGGTGAGACCATCACCAACCCATCCTGGGAAGATTTCCTGGTTGAAGCGAAAAAGCTCAAGCGAACCACCAAGAAGATGGCTGTCCTGACCGAAGTCACCACTTCTCCCGCTGCCTGGTACACCATGGGCCGCATGGCCAGCAAGGGTGCCAGAATTTACACATGGGAACCCGTTTGCCGGGTAAACGAAGTGATGGGTGCGGCTAAAGCTTTCGGCACTCCCGCCAAAACCCAACTGGACCTGACCAAGGCCCAGATTATTGTCGATTTTGACGCGAACATGATGCAGGACCATCCCACGGCCCTGCGCAACGCCCGGCAATTTGCCGAAGGCCGACGCGCCGAAACCGGTCACATGAATCGCCTCTATTGTTACGAAAACTCCTTCACCATCACCGGTGGCCAGGCTGATCACCGGTTCCCCACAGCTGCCGGCGACATTGGCGCCGCGGTTTGGGCTCTGGCCGCAGAGCTGGTTCTGGGTGAGGGGCTGCCTCTTCCCGAGGGAGCAGGTTTTTCCCGTGGCGATCTGAAAAAATGGCACCATCATCACGCAGGCAGCGAACATCTGGGGGCCTTGGCCAAAGACCTGATGGCTCACCGTGGACACAGCCTGCTGCTGGCCGGTATGCGCCAGCCTGCTGATGTGCACGCCATGGTTTTCAGCCTGAATCAGGCTCTGGGTAATGCTGGCCAAGCCATCAGTTATCTGCCCATGGAGATGCCGAAATTCCAGGACCTCAAACAACTGGTTGCCGATCTGAACAGTGGCACTGTGGAAACCCTGGTGGTGTTGGGCGGTAATCCGGTCTACACCGCTCCAGTGGATCTCAAATTCGGTGAAGCCATGATGAAGGCTCCAAACCGGGTCCATCTGAGTGACTCGGACAACGCCACATCTCAGCAGTGCACCTGGCACATTCCCCGGGCTCATTACCTGGAGAGCTGGGGCGACGCCATCGCCTGGGACGGCACTTACATGTCAGTTCAGCCCCTTATTCAGCCATTGTTTGGCGGGAAGACCATGGGCGAGTTGCTGTCGACGCTGAATTCGCGCAAGCCCAGCAACGCTTTCGATGTGACCCGTTCTTCGTTCTCCAACGTGGTTAACGGGACAACCCGCACACCCAAGAACAACCCGGCTTTTGAAAAGCAGTGGAGTCGTTTTATCCACGATGGTCATTTGACCCTCAGTGGTGGGCCCGCCATTGCTGCACTGCCCTTGAGTGGCGCTGCCATTGCCGTTCCTGCTGCTGGCCATGGCCTTTCAAAAGACAATCTGGAAATCAACTTTGCATTGGATCAGTCGGTGTATGATGGCCGTTTTGCCAACAATGCCTGGCTGCAGGAACTGCCTGATTTCATGACCAAGCTGACCTGGGACAACGCAGCCCTGATCAGCCCGGCAACGGCCGATGAACTTGGCATCAAGCATGGTGAGCTGGTTGAAATGCATTTTGGTGGAGCCAAGCAGCAAATGGCTGTTTATGTCCTGCCTGGACAGGCTAAATATTCTGTCACCATCAACCTGGGTTATGGGCGGGACGATTCCGGTCCCGTGGCCCAGGGTGCCGGGTTCGATGCCTACAAGCTGCGCACCTGGAACAACCAGGATATCGGCGAAGGCCTGAAAATTATTCCCACCGGGAAGTCCTACAAACTGGCCACCACACAGAATCATCACGCCATCGATACCGCCGGTGCTGATGAAATCCAGAAACGAGTGCCTGCTCTGGTGCGTGAAGGAACGCTGGATGATTACAGCAGTCATCCTGAGTTCGTTGATCACCTGGGGTTGCACCATCCGCCCCTGCTCTCTCTGTGGAAAGAGCACGATTACAACGGGCATAAGTGGGGCATGGCCATCGACCTGAACGTTTGCAATGGCTGCAACGCCTGCATCGTCGGTTGCCAGAGTGAGAACAATGTGGCCGTCGTCGGTAAAGACGAAGTATCGCGAGGCCGCGAAATGAGCTGGTTGCGCCTGGACCGTTATTTCATGGGCGACATGGACGATCCCACATGTGTGCAGCAACCAGTTGGTTGCGTGCAGTGTGAGATGGCTCCCTGCGAACAGGTCTGCCCTGTGGCAGCAACCATGCACACGGATGAGGGCCTCAACGCCATGGTTTATAACCGCTGCGTGGGCACCCGTTACTGCTCTAATAACTGTCCCTACAAGGTGCGGCGCTTCAACTGGTTCAACAACTTTGAAGAGCTCACCGAGGTGGAAAGACTGGTCCTTAATCCCAATGTGACCGTGCGCGCCCGTGGTGTCATGGAAAAATGCAGTTACTGCGTGCAGCGTATTGAAGGCGCGCGGGTGCAGGCTCGGGTTGAAGGACGAGATATCCAGGATGGCGACATCACGCCGGCTTGCGCCGAGACCTGTCCTGTGGATGCGATCACTTTTGGTGATCTGAATGATTCGGAAAGCCGGGTCAGCAAATTGCGTGAAGACAGCAGATCATACGACCTGCTTGGTTACCTGAACATCAAACCGCGCACGTTCTACATGGCGCGTATTCGGAACCCGAACCCGGCCATCGCTCCCGCATCGCATGCTGGAGATCACGGTGGTGGACATGACGCTGGTCATGATGCCGGTCATGATGGAGCTCACGGATAAGAATGCGCGATTTAACGGAACTGGAGCCTGAAGTATGAATCCGTCGTATACGGAATTGAATGACAACACTGTGGACGATCCCACTAAACCGGTGGAGCTGATCCTGGGGGGCAACGACTTCACGACGATCACCGAGAAAGTCTCGGACATCGTCCTGGAGAAAAAGACGCCACGGGCCTGGTGGATAGCCTTCGGGTTCACCGTTAGCCTCACTGGTGTGTTGTTCCTGATGATCGCTTACCTGTTTGTTACGGGTGTGGGTGTCTGGGGCCTGAACAATCCGGTCAGCTGGGGCTGGGCCATCGTGAACTTCGTGTTCTGGGTGGGTATCGGTCATGCCGGTACACTGATCTCGGCTATCCTGTTCCTGTTGCGGCAGAAATGGCGCACCAGTATCAACCGGTTTGCCGAAGCCATGACCATCTTTGCTGTGATCTGTGCCGGAATTTTCCCCGGCATCCACGTGGGTCGAGTGTGGGTTGTCTACTGGCTGTTCCCCATTCCCAACTACCAGTCCATGTGGCCC
>JAOZJV010000860.1 GCA_029935695.1 Candidatus Krumholzibacteriia bacterium
AGGAATGCCACGACAAAACTCAGCAGAGCTATAATTCCCAGGTCCACGGTTCCTCCCTGAAACTCCGTACCTATGAATTCCCTTGTGAGGGTGACTGCCCTGTTGGAGAAAGAGTAGTCGATTGAATTGTTGCAGGCACCTCTGTGGCACCTTGCCGTGAGGGAATCTACACTATGGCACCATGTTGAGCAATTGTTATTTACAGCCACATGGCATTGATTCTGTTCTGCAAAAAATCACCCGGGTGGTTGCTCAGCCAAAACCTTGCGATAAACAGCCACAGTTTCTGCAGCTGTCTTATCCCATGACCAGGAATGGGCCCGGGCAGGACCGGTTTTGGCCAAATTCTCACGCAATTCGGCAGAATTTGCTATTTTGGCCATGGCATTCACCAGATCATCCACGTTTTCGGGGTCCACCAGCAAAGCATCCTGACCGGCAACTTCGGCCATGGCGCCCACACCGGAAGTGATCACGGGCAATGCAAAGGCCATGGCCTCCAGAATAGGAAACCCAAAACCTTCATGAAGCGATGGGAAAAGCAATGCCTGTGCCGAAAGATACAATTCCCTCAATTCTGCTGTGTTGCAGTAATCCAGAACTTTCAAATCTCCTGATAAAGCCAAGGGCAGCATCAGGCGGTGCAAGTTGGAATCTTTCCACCCCTTGCCTCCCACCAGAACCAGTTGCGGCCAGGATTTTTCAGAACCGGGAATGGGCTGTGACAATAACTTGCTGTAGGCAGCGACAATCTGTTCCAGATTCTTTCGGGGCTCCAGCGTACCCACAAAGAGAAAGAAAGGCCGGCTTGGCGACGCGGGGAGAGCTGAATCAGCCTGCTCCCACACCCAGGAAGGGGTCCCAAAGGGCGTCACGGATACTGCCTGGCACCTGTGGTAATGCAGGCGAACATCCTGAGCCGTGGCCTCACTGTTGGTCACCACCGCTGCAGCCCGCTGCAAGGTGCGGGGCACAAGCATCCGGTAATAGGTTCTTCGTGGTTCTTCAACGGTCTCAGGAAAACGCAGCCACGCCAGGTCGTGAACCGTGACCACACTGGGAATGGAAAGAGCCATGGGGGCCACGAACTGAAGGCTGTGCAGAAGATCCGCATTGAGCTTTGTGCAAAGGGACGGCATTTGGAATTGGGTGAAGAGGGCCTTGATCAGGGTGCCGCCACTGGCCCGGGCAGCATGAACCACCGTCCATTCAGGACAATGGTCCAGCCAGCCAAATAAATCTGGGGTTGTGACCAGAAGAGTGAAATCCATCCCCCACTGTTTTTGAGACAGGGCCTTGGTCAGTTCAAGGATAGAGCGGCCCACTCCGGTGGGGCGCTGGTTCACCAGCAGGGCATCCAAAACAACGTGGGGTTTGGGGGTTGTCATGGAGTGTTCCTGTTCTCGGCGCTTGAAAGGCCTTGTTGCTGTTCGATCAACGCGGCCATCAAAAGCCCAAGCCCGAGCCAGATATGAGGCAGATTATATTGGGAAAAGGA
>JAOZJV010000861.1 GCA_029935695.1 Candidatus Krumholzibacteriia bacterium
GAAGGGATACAGGGAACCCAAACAGCACCGGTAACCCAGCTGGTGGGCAATTTTCACCATTTCCGGTGAAAACCAGCCAGACCCCGGCCGGCACCATTTCTTCTCTCCCACAGGCCCAATTAATTTTTCCACAGCCAAAAGATTCGCAGCAAATTCCTGCTCCGAAAGCATGATACTGGGCTCGTCCGCCACCATGTGGTTGCCCAGCTCATGGCCGGCATTTTTAATGCGGGTGATGATCTCTTCGTTGCCGGCAGCCTTTTGCCCGATAATGAAAAAAGTGGCGTGAATGCTGTATTTTTCCAGGAGGTCCAGAATGCCCGGAGTCAGAGTGGTGCTGGGAGCATCGTCAATGGTCAGGGCCAGGACTTTCCGGTCTGTCTCCACATAAAAAAGGACATCCGGATTGGCTTCGGCCAATTGGCGGGCCAGGAATTTGGGCTGGAATGAAAACAGGGAACCCAGGATGATGGCAACCAGGGCCACGAGCCCCAGGGGAATCATGACCCGACGGCGGAAAATGTTTCTCCAAACGGTTTTCATGTGAACAGATTTTCACTTAGCGTGCCGTAAGGCGTGATCTTGTTCAGGCTGTAGTGAACTTTTTTGACTTTCCCGTTCTCTGTCACAAGCAAACCCGCCTTTTCAAGTTGTTTCGGGATGGTCCTGGGGAAAGACTGGGGGTTTTCCCGCAAAAACCCCAGAATGGCAGGGGCACGCAGGAAAATTCCCTTGAGGTTGGTTTTGGACACTTCAGTCATCCATGGCTCCTGGTGGCCCAGTTCAGGCATCATCTGGTGGTCCAGGTTCATTCCATCGGTGTGTCCCTGGCTGACCAGTCTTTCCACCGCCACATTGATGGTGTAAAGAGCCATGGTGGCGCAGGAACGCAGGAGGGTCTGGTAGGGCAGTTCCTCTGCCGGCAAATTGATATGGTCATCGCTGGTCACCTGCTTGGGGGCCACTACTTTTCGCAGTTCGGCCCAGTCGGACAAACTTGCTTCGCGTTCATCTGCACCGCCGGGGGCCTGCTGGGCCCATTCTTCTTCACTTTGCTCAAGGATGTTGGAAATGTTGTGCCGGGCCACCCCGTCACAAAGGGCCACATTGATTTTCAACAATTCGGCCAATCCCTGGCGGCCGTTGGGAAGCCGCAGTTTGTAACAGAACCAATCACGCTGACCCAGAGCATCATCCAAAAAACGGGTAGGACCGGAAAATACCCGGGGAGAAAGCATGTACGATGCCGGGTCCATGCCAGTTTGCACATCAAAACCCATGTCAGGAGGACGCCAGGCTTCCCAACTGAAGACAAGATCCCAAATATATCGATCGCTGCCCATGGGCTCATCACCATAATTCAGCAGCTCCACAGGGTTGTCTTTGGCAAATACAAAACGCAGCTGGCCATGTTGGATCAAGCCTTCCCTGCCCACTTTATCCAGAGGCAGAAAAATGAACTCCACAGATTCAACCCCACGCAGGGGAACTTTGGCT
>JAOZJV010000301.1 GCA_029935695.1 Candidatus Krumholzibacteriia bacterium
GCCGGACTTTTCAGCGGAATTGGACTGGGTCAACTCCCTGAACCAACCCAAACACTCCGCTGCCAACCCACGCCTCGACCTGCGCCCCAAAGGAAAAGACGGCGACTGGCAGGAAATGATTGATGAAGTCTGGGGATGGGAACTGACCGGGGCCGAGCACTTGACAATTTTTTCCGATTGGGTCCTTACTTTAGATGAAGATTTTTCCTGCTTCATCAACCACGATGTGGACATGTGGAGTTTGTATTATCAATACGAATCTGAACTCCAGGCTGGGGTCAGCAGTGGCCGTTTCCAGGCCATTCTGGACCGTGTAAGTACAGCCCTGCAAAATGGACATACTTTTCTACTTTACGATGTAGTGGCAAATACCAACCCGGCCCCAGGAGTACCACTGCTTATGGGCCGCCACTACGGACCAAATGACCATTTTGGCGCCTGCCTCACCACCGGCGACAATGGGGTCTTCGTCTATGAGGTTGTTGCTGATCATCCATTGGAACTGGAAATCGGGGATGTGATCCTGGGATATGATGGCCAACCATGGAGTACTTTGTATCCGGAATTGCTGGATGCAGGGCTCCCCATTGGAGATAAGTGGCTGACCTCCGATGCTTCCTATGAGTACGGATGGGAGATTTCCGTCGGTAACAACTGGCATCTTTTTGAGACCATCGACATTCTCAAATTTTCCACTGGAGAAACACAACACCTTCCCACCAGCTTGATAGCCGACAGCGCTGTCGATCTTACAACATTATGCAATGACCAGCTAAATCTTCGTCTCTCCTCTCCTTCAGCTCCATCATGGACCAACTGGGAGACCCTGGAATGGGGTGATGCCCGGATCGGACTTATCCAATGTGAAGCTTGGCTAAGTAGTACGGGGGCTGCTTGGAATCAGGCGTGCCTGGAGATGGTCAATGACCCTGATTTGGATGGCTTGATCATCGATTTTCGAGGCAACATTGGTGGGTGGCCAATCAATAGTAATGATGGTTTGAGCCACCTGTTTAATGAAGTGTTGGAAACCACGGACGAAGCATTCCGGGATGAGCCCAGTAATCATTTTTCCCTGCAACGCCTGGGCTTGCCTCATATGCACAGAATTCCGGGAGACCCGGCAGATTATTTCGACAAACCCATCGCCGTTCTTCTGGGCCCCAAAACCATCAGTGGTGGAGACCAAGTGGCTTTGAGCATGACTTATCACCCCATGGCGAGAACTTTTGGACGCCCCACATCAGCCACTTTCGACATTCCTGCTGTATTTTATGTTGATGGTCAGGATGGTTTTTATGGGCAATATGCAAACAATAATTTGGGCTTAGTTGAGTCTCCCAATGAATACCTTTCCAGTTTGGGTTTTCCTGTAGACCAGGAAGTTTGGCTGACCCCGGAAGATTGCCGCAACGGACGCGACACCGTCTTGTGGGAAGCCATCAATTGGATCGCACCCTTACCCTTAACCTCAGTTCCTGAAGGAACCCCTACCGCCGCCAGCCACTTCACCAGCGTATCTCCCAATCCCAGCAACCCTCACACCATCATCAAATTCCAGGTGGAAACAGCCGGTCCCTGCCGGTTGGAGATCTATGATGTGGCCGGACGCCTGGTAGGATCGCAGCAGTGGTCCACCCTGGAAGCGGGCCCTCACGATTATCTCTGGAATGGTAAAACAGATTCCGGGCAGAGCGCCGCCAGTGGCATCTACATGGTGCGGTTGACGGCGCCGGACATGGTGGACCGGACACGTTTCACGTTGGTTCGGTAGGATAAGAGTTTTCCAACATTCCGAGGGCATGGCTAATTGGGGCGATGCCATGGAAGTCACCCAGCACAGTGGTCGTGGCCATCCATCTGGACACTTGTGATTAATACAGCACGATTATCTGGGCTAAACGAATGATTCTTCTCAAGATCAATCTCCAAAAGCCGACAAACTAAGTGAATTCTTTATAATGGTTTTCCAGATTTTGAAAGCTCTTGCCGTAGCAAGAGCAGGGTCTCCCCGAGGTATCCCAAATGATCAGGCCGGTGAAGCAACGCAGTCTAATCAAGCGCTTAAGTGTGGCTTTTGATTTGGTCATAGACCACTATGTTCCAGAGAAATTTAAAACAGGTGATCAGGATACCTATCAAAAAGCTCGCACCGCTGTGGTTTTTTGCTGGTCAATTTCCCTGCTGGGAGCGCCTTTCGCCCTGTTCTACTATCTGGCCGGTTCGCTGATATCTTCACTTGCCGTTCTAAGTGGCATCTTCATGGTGCCCTTTGTTATGTTTCTTTTCAAACGCACAACCTCAATCAGCCTGGTCGCCAACACGGTATGTTTGGTTCTTTACCTCGTATTGACAGTTGAAGCGATTATGCTGGGCGGAGAGAGGTCTCCGTCAGTATTGTGGTACACTGCTATTCCTCTTGTGGCCACAAGCACAGCAGGAATCCGTTCCGGCTGGTCCTGGATGGTGATTGTATTGGGTTCCCTGGCCGCCTTTGGGACCATCCAATACACGGGGTATTCTTTCCCTGACGAGATCTCAATTAGTTTTCATCACGGAATTTCCCTGGCCGCCCTCATGGTGCTGATCGTATTGATCCAAACCATGATATCACTATTTGATTCGTTCAAAAACAGAGCTCTGCTCACGGTGCAGGAGACAAAAAAAGACCTGCAAAGTGCTCTTGCTCAACTTGAGGTTGTAAACAATCGCCTGGAAAAACAAGTGAATATTGCCAATGCCATGGCCGCCAAAGCAGAAAAAGCTGATGCCGCCAAGAGTATATTTCTGGCGAATATGTCTCATGAAATCAGGACGCCCATGAACGGCGTAATTGGTATGACGGGGCTTCTGCTCGATTCCGAACTCACTCCCGAGCAAAGTGAACATGCCAAGACAATTGAAACCAGCGGCGATGCTCTGCTGGCAATCATCAATGATATTCTCGATTTTTCAAAAATAGAAGCCGGCAAGCTTGATATCGAAATTCTCGCTTTTGACCTGTGTGCCACTCTTGAAGACACAGCAGAGCTTCTGGCGATCAGGGCTCAGGACAAAGGTCTCGAATTTATCAATGATTTTGACCCGCAAACACCATCCTTGCTTTGGGGAGATCCGGGGCGGGTGCGACAGATTATTACAAACCTGGCCGGCAACGCCATTAAGTTTACCAGTGAGGGCGAGGTCTCAGTATCTGTTTCGGTTGAAAGCGAAGACAAAAATAAAGTAAAGTTACGCTTTTCGATAAAAGACACCGGCATCGGAATTTCAAAGAAGAAACAGGATGCACTATTTTTACCGTTTATTCAGGCAGACAGTTCGACCAGTCGTAAATTTGGTGGCACCGGTCTTGGGTTGGCAATTTCAAAACAGTTGTCTGAAATCATGGGCGGAGAAATTGGAGTCAACAGCGTTGAAGGTGAAGGAGCCGAGTTCTGGTTCACGGCCAAGTTTGACAAACAGACAAACAACTTGAACCAGCGGAGGGAAATAGCCCCAAATATCCGCAACTGCCGGATCCTGATTGTCGATGACAACGATTCCAGCCGCCGGGTCCTTGGCCAAACCCTGGCTTCTTGGGACTGTCGTTGCGAAGATGCGGCCGATGGCAAAACTGCACTGCTTAAATTAACTTCTGCCGTTGACCAGAATGACCCGTTTGAAATCGGTATTTTTGCCGACCGGATGCCTGAAATGGATGGGGAAACTCTCGGGCAGCGAATCAAGGCTGATCCGGTTCACTGCGGATTATCAAAAATGATAATGCTCACAACGACGGCAAGCCAAGGCAATTACGATCGGTGGAAGGAAACCGGATTTACTTCTTTTCTGCCCAAACCGGTCAAACAATCACAGCTGTATGATGCGCTGATGTTGGCCTTGAGTGGGGAAACCGGATCCAAAAAATCTGTCCGTAAATCTCTGGAAACCAGTCACAACATTTCTGCAGACCAAAAAATCAAGACGAGAATCCTGCTTGCTGAAGACAATATTGTTAACCAGAAGGTTGCAGTTTCCATTTTGAAAAAAATGGGCTACCGTGCCGACACAGTGGCAAATGGCCTGGAAGCCGTGGCTTCCCTTGAAACAATACCCTATGATCTTGTTCTCATGGATTGCCAAATGCCAGAGATGGACGGATACGAAGCCACGGCAGTAATACGGGACAAATCGTCAGGGGTGAAGAATCATGATATTCCCATTATTGCCATGACCGCAAACGCCATGCAGGGTGATCGGGAAAAATGTATTGAGTCCGGCATGGACGACTATGTCCCCAAACCGGTCAAAGCAGAGGCCTTGCTGGCAGCAATTGAAAAAGTGATTTTGATAGGGTAGGCTTGTTTCAGTAAAACAATTTTCCTGTTCTCGGTCCTGCCACATAGGAGTATGAACATGGTCCACACATACACACATCAAGTGGTTAATTCAGATACAGATGGATTTGGCCACATGAATAATAATTCCATCAATGAATATTTTGAACGAGCCAGAGTTAATTTTTTACAACAAGTAGGTCTTGGATATGACGTTATGAATAGTGCAGGATTTCGTTTTGTTGTTTCTGAACTAAATACCAAATACCACAGTGAAATTTTTCCTTCTGAAATGTTTGATATTTGGACCCGCCTGGAACAAACACGGCCCATTGCTGTGAATATAAAGCAGGTCATGACTGCTGAAGGTAAAGTCGTTGCAAAACAAGATACACACCATGCTTTCAAACGAGTTGGAGAACAAGGCAAAGAATCTCGCATTACGAGAATCCCTCTTGAAGTTTTAGCGAGACTTTCGCAAGAGCCTGAAGCTATTTGTAATTTAATTTAATGACTAAATAGTTTCATCTGTCCAGAAATCCTTGGGCACTGGGTCGGCGCCTTCCCAGATGATCTGTCTGAAATGCACCGGGTCTGTATTCCCTTCAGTATTGATGAACAGGACTTGTGAATCTTCATTGATATCCAGATATTCTCTCAATTCTTCAGTGCCGTTCCCTTTCAGAATGGCCACCAAAGCACCTAAAGTCACAGCCCCGGATTCACCGGATACAACCATG
>JAOZJV010000302.1 GCA_029935695.1 Candidatus Krumholzibacteriia bacterium
AGTGCGGGCCGGAGCCTTGATCAATTCGGTGTTGCTGCGGTCTCGGTATCGTTCACTCTCGAAAGAGACTTCAAACCATGGTCGCCAGGTGCCCACGGGGCGGCTCAGGCGCAGATTGGCTTCCACTTCGCTCAGGTAGGGTAAGGCCTTGCCCTGATAGTGGGGTTGATCGCCTTCATCCACGGGATCCTGAATGGTGGCGTTGGCCTGCAGGCGCAGATGCCGGGGCAATCCGAAGTGCCCCTCCCACTCCAGACCGTGGTTGCTGGTGGCGCCAATGTTCTGAGCGTGGCTGGTGCCGGGGCTGTTCTGGATGAAGATGATGGTGTCGTCGGTTTCAGCCAGGAAGAGGGTTAACCTTGTTGAAAAATCTGGAGAGTATTGCCACACCAGAGCCAGGTCGGCAGCCATGATTTCTTCCGGCAAAAGTTCCCGGTTGCCATCAATACCACCACGATGACCAAAGAGCTCAACCCAGGTGGGGATGCGCACCGACCGGCCGGCGTGGGCCTCCACAAACCAGGTGTCTCTGTCCACTTCCAAAACCAAACCCACTGATGGGGAAACATCATGGCGGGTATTTTCCACACCCTCTTCTTCGGGCATCCAGCGCGGGAAAGGCAGAGGAGGAAAATCATCAGTGTTGCGCTGGTAACGCCAGGCTGGAGTCACTTGCAGGTGATCGTTGAAAAGAGCCATGGGCAGACTGGCAAAAGCGGAATCTGTTTGACGGTTGCGGGTGGGATCCTCATCCGGCCCGAACCATTGTTTATACCACTGGTTGCGGCGCTCAATTCCTGCCACCAGATCCACGCGGGAGAGAATGTTGTCGGCGGAATCGGCAAGGTACAAACCCGGAGTCCAGGACAGCCGTCCGGTCAGGTCTGTGCTCAGGGACCGGATGTCCCCGCTGAAACCATCATCAATTTCGTTTTCCGGATCGTAGAGAAACTGCTCCACCCTGGCTGCGCCAAACTCCACAGACACACTGGCCGGCAACAAGGCCGTCACCTGGCCATCGGCACGATCCATGCGAACGGTGGCCGAATCCGAAGGGTAGTTGATGGGACCGGGACGCCCGCCATCCTTGCGGAACCAGCCGCCACTTGCGCGCAACCCAACCGGGCCCGTGTCCATGGTGCCGCTGCCCCACAGCCCCCACTCTTCGAACCAGGCGTTCTGCCGCAGGCGGGTGGTGTCGTCGTCGGCTGTGTCGAAGGTTTGGTTATGATCCAGGTATTCGTAATCATTGTCAGCGCGGCGGCCGTGGGCCATGAGCAAGAGAGATCGTGTGCCGGCTTCATTTGAAAGTCCCCAGCTCAGCCTGCCACCGAGACTGCCAAAGCCACCCATGAAAACACCGGCATCAAGACCATCGGCCTCAGCTTTGGTGATCAGATTCACGGCACCGGCGCCGCCCATGCCACCGAGGCCACCGGGCAAAACACCCCGATGAATGTTGGCCTTGGAGAATCGTTCCACAGGCAGAAGGGACAAATCCACGGTGCCGCTCTGGGCATCATTCAGGGGCAGCCCATCAATGAAAATGCGAATTTGGGCGGCGGATGATCCACGCAGCGATGGCACAGCGGCAAAGCCCAGCCCACCGTACCGTCGCACCTGGAAGCCGGCGGTGCGGCCCAGGATTTCAGCCAGGTCGCGCTGACCGGGTTCATTCTGGAGATCGATGACGGTGACCAGACCAGCGGCCGATGGAGTGATGGCGTCGCCCAGGGCACGGGCGCTGACTATGACAGTGTCGCTGGCGGCGTTCATAAGAGCAGGGGCGGCAGATGAGCTCACCGGCAGGCACAGCAGAATCAGCAACAGCACTGTTGCTTTTTTTCCAGAGACATCAATTTGTGGAAAACCCCTGCCGGGACTGAATACCAAAGCCATACCTCGCCCACGAAGGTGGTGGCAGGCCTTGAACCGGTCTCCTGGCTTACGGATCGTTCTACTCCCTGCGCCTTCCCGATCCGCCTGTTCTTCCTTGAACAGTCGACCTGTTTCAAGGTCGGGATCAGTGGCATCTGTGCAGGTTTCGTCACCGTTTACAGTGGCGGGGCCGCGCCGGATTTTCACCGGTCTTCCGCTGGTTCATGGGCCGCAATCAACTGATTTTCTACCGGGAGAATTCCTTACCTCCCGATGTGCGGGAGTTTATACGGTGGGATAATCCCTGTCAAGGACCCGGCGCCAAATGCGCTCATGATCCTCGGACTCGGAGCTGGAAAGCAGAACCAGATCGGCCTCACCCTCCACATCATCAAACCGGGCCTGGATGAGAGAATCGGGGTGTTGTTTCTGAAAATCAGCTTCGGTCCAGGGACGGTACCGACACCAGAAATCTAAGTGCCACAGAAAAAACCGTCGCAACCTTCCCAGGCCTTTTTCATCATCCCCGAAATGCTCACAACCAAAATCCACGAACTGCCGAAGAATGGCCCAGCGTTCGGCAACGGTGGGGTACCAGGGTGCATCGTCGGCAAATTCCTTGAAGATCCAGGGTTTGATCAACGCTCCGCGGGCCACCAGAAATGAGGAGACTGTAGTTTCGGACCGGCGCCGGCGCAAATCCCAGGGCGTGAGCAGATCTCCATTGCCGATGACTGGGATTTCCACTGCCCGGGCCACCTCATCGATGGGCTCCCACCGCGCGCTGAGGCGATACCGCTGAGCCCGGGTGCGGCCGTGGACGGTGATGCCATCGGCCCCCGCCTCTTCCACCAGTTTCGCAATTTTCACGCAATTGATTTTGTCCTCTGTGTACCCCAGACGAATTTTCACTGACAGGGGCACATCCACAACCTGGCGAACCGCTGCGACGATAGCCGCCAGTGGGCCGGGCCGTTTGAGCATGGCCGCCCCGGATCCATACCTGACAATCAGGTCAATGGGACAGCCGAAATTGAGATCAATAAACTGGGCCCCATGCTCCACGGCAATGACCGCCGCATCGGCCATGACCTCGGGACGTTTGCCGGTGATCTGGACACCAAAGTCGGTTTCACTCTCGTGATGCCGCAGCAAAGGGCGGTCGCCACCCTTGACCAGTTTGTGGGCCAGGATCATTTCGCTGCAGGTGCGCACGGCCCCGAACTGGCGACAGAGGCGACGATAAGGCAGGTTTCCGCCGGTGGCCATGGGCGCCATGACCACCTGGTTACTGAAAAATTTCCGGGCTTCTGAGCGGTCCAATGTTATCCACCATCCAACATGGCGTTGCCATCGAAGCCGGCAAAACCTTCGGGATCAGCCATATAGTCGTAGGTGTTTTTCAAGAGGCTGTAATGGTTCTGCTCTTCGGCAGCCAATCCCTGGAAGATGGCCCGGGCACGCTCGCTGGTCACGGCTTTGGCGGCATCGTTATAAAGATGATAACCGCGGCGCTCCACTTCCATGGCACCATTGAGGATTTCCAACTCTTCATGCTGGTATTCATATGGATCGTTCACTTCATCCATGGACTGCTGAAAAATCTGGCGGACATTCAGGATGTGATCATCATCAACTTCAGGAAGGGCATCAATGGAGTTTTCCCGTTGCAAGTCATCACGCATGCGAACCAGGGAAGCCTTGTGACCAGCTTCATCCTTGGCAAGGGAGGTGAAAAGGTTTCTTTCCAGAACAGATGGTGCTTTCTCGGCTCGCCTCTGAAAAAAAGTCATGCCTTCTTCTTCGAAAGCGATGGCATTCTCAAGGATCTCCACACAGAGTTTCACTTCTGCGTCCATATTGTCCTCCCGATGGGTTCGATGGTGGCAACTGACTGCTGCTGATAGATGAAAGTTACACCCCGGCAAGAGCATTTTCCATGAAAAACAACCATTTGGGCAACGATGGGGTTGATATTCCCATGAGGTGCGGTTAGCTTAGTGTTTAAGACTAAACAGTGGGTGAATTTGGACAAAACTCCTTTCACTTTAATGGGTTTTGCCAATAATTTTTCACCAGCCTCAAAGCCAAGGAGAGCGTCATGGCCAAACTTCAAAACGCGCTTGCGAAAAAAATCCCCGTATGGCGAGACGAGATTAAAACTCTGCTCAAAGCCCATGGTGATCACAAGATCAGCGACGTGTCCATCACCCAGGCTTACGGCGGTATGCGTGGTGTCAAAGGAATGGTCTGTGATACTTCCGAAGTTCCCCCTGAGACCGGCCTGTTGATCCGCGGCATTCCCGTGGGCGATCTGGCCAACAAAACTCCCGAAGATACTTTCTACCTGCTGTGCACCGGCGAGCTGCCCAATGCCCGCGATCGCAAAGCTCTCACCGAAGAGCTGAACAGCCGGGCCAAAGTGCCTTCCTATGTGTGGAAAGTTCTTGAGGCCATGCCCAAGAACTCCCACCCCATGTGCATGCTCGACACCGCCATCCTGGTCATGCAGCGCGAAAGTCATTTCGTCAAGGCCTACAACGCCGGCATGAGCAAGATGGATTACTGGAAACCCACCCTGGAAGACAGCCTCGACATGCTGGCCAAGTTGCCTGTCATCGCCGCCGGCATCTACCGCATGCGGTTCAAAAAAGGCAAGCGCATTGCTCCCAAGAAGGGTTTGTCCTGGGCAGCAAATTATGCGCACATGCTGGGCATCGAAGACAAGAGCGGCGAATTCGCCGAGTGCATGCGTTTGTACCTGGTGCTGCACAGTGATCATGAAGGCGGCAACGTCTCGGCTCACACCTGCCACCTGGTGGGCTCCGCTCTGAGCGATCCCTATTACAGCGTATCGGCCGGTCTGAACGGTCTGGCCGGTCCTCTGCATGGTCTGGCTAATCAGGAATGCCTGAACTGGATCCTCGATCTGAAGAAACAGTTCAAAGGCGTGCCCACCAAAGAGCAACTCACCCAGTACGCCTGGGATACGCTCAATGGCGGCAAGGTCATCCCCGGTTACGGGCATGCAGTGCTGCGCGTCAGCGACCCTCGTTTCGTGGCCTTCCGTGCCTTCGGCATGAAGCACTTCCCCGATGATCCCGTGATGGCTCTGGTCAACATGGTCTTCGAAGTGGTGCCTGGTGTGCTGCGCGAACACGGCAAAGCCAAT
>JAOZJV010000303.1 GCA_029935695.1 Candidatus Krumholzibacteriia bacterium
TTGTTGCCTTACCGTATTGTGATGACCTACGCCTACATCAACCCCGTGATCGCGGTGTTGTTGGGCTGGTTGGTTCTGGGTGAGGAAGTGACAGGCTGGACCATGGGAGGAACGGCTTTGGTGGTGGCCGGAGTGGCGGGAATATTCAATAACCGGGATTGATGCCCTTCAGCGAAACATGATCTTGATTGATTCCAGTGCCAGTTGCTGTGTTGCCACCGTGCAACCGTCATTATCAAGTGTCACCTCGCCGGATCCTTCCCATAAATCCAGATCCGCCAGACAGCAAACCATATTCACAAAACCTAAGGAAATGGTGAATCCCTGGGGCCCGGCAACTGAAGCGGTGTTGTTGCTGAAATCAGAATTTTCAATATAAACATCGCAGGCCTGGTCCATGGCCAGGGCGCCTCCCTGAGATGCTGAATTGCCGATGAATGAGCAATCCAGAATAACACCATCTTCAAGATAAATGGCGCCTCCGTTGCTTCCGGCGGTGTTTCCTTCGAACCGGGAATTATTTATTGAGATATTTGAACCCCCTAAAACAGCACCACCAGCATTGGAGGCATGGTTACCACTGAAAAAGCAATCCTGGATCAACAGATTACCATGGCCATTTTTAGTAATGGCACTGCCCATCATTCCCGAATTGTTCAGGAATTCGCATTGGTAAAAGGCCACATTGGCATTGTTTGAAATCCAAAACATCGAAATGGAGTTGCTGTTGTTTCGCACTCGGCATCGGCGAAATTCCGCATCAGAATGAAAGATTGTTATGCCCCAGGGAGCTTCCATTTGAAAATTTTCAAAATGGCAGTCATTGATGAAAACAGTGCCGATCATGACAGCCATAGTGGGAAAATTTCCGCCAGAGAAGGTCAGGCCTTCCAGGTGGGCCTGGGTCGGTGGACCAACCTGAAAACTGGCGACTTCCAGAATGACCGATCCAGGGTCATCGACATCACCAATCAAAGTCAAATCTTTGTTGAGGGAAAAAGGGCCAGGATATGCACCCGCGGAAATGAGAATGGTATCACCATCAAGGGCTGCATCCATGGCAGTACAAACGGAATCGAAATCTGCTGGAACATGCCAGGTTGTGGCCCAGGCTGGTGCGGCGGAAAAGATGATCAGGAGAATTGGCAATGGCAGTTTTTTTATCCCAGGAATATTCATGATGTCCCCCCAAAGTTGAATCAGGCTCTGGCAAATATACACTTGAGATAAGCACCTTCCGGAAAACCAACCGGATGGTCCATGGCATGGGTGGTTTTCTCCATCACTTTCAACGGCCGGCCCGCCATACCAGCCGCTCGATTCACCGCTTCAAAAAACATCTCGGCAGGAACCCGCGCCGAACATGATGCCGCCACCAGTATACCATTTTTCTCCAGAACTTTCAGACCCAGTTTTGCCAGCCTTTCATAGGCCTTGATGGCGCCGGGAACATCCACCAGCTTTTTTGCAAATGAAGGCGGGTCGAGGATGACGACACCGTATTTTTTGCCCTCACCAGCCAATTTCTGCAGGGCGGCGAAGGCATCATCGCAAATGAGAAAATGCGGTGTCCTGGCGATGTTTGCATTCTGCTTGTTCAAATCAAAATTATTCAATGAAGCATCCAGGGCGGGCCTGCTCAGATCAAGACTGGTTACGTTTTTGGCACCACAGCTTGCGGCATAAAGCGAAAAGCCACCCGTGTAGGAAAAAACGTTCAATACTTTTTTCCCTGGGGATATTTTACCTACTCTGGCCCGGTTATCCCTTTGATCCAGAAAGAATCCGGTCTTTTGACCAATGATCGGCTCGGCTTCAAATTTGAGTCCGTTTTCCAGGAAGACCACCGGGCCAGTCAATTCAGGTCCGAAAATTACGCACCCTTTTTTGAGATGGTCAGGGCACGCAGCAGCTGCGGCCACGGTTCTGCTGATCCGCAGGACAATGCGCTGGGGCTCCACAAGTTCGCAGAAAGTTTCCACCAAATGGTCCAGATGGGGCATCCAGGCCACCGTGTCGAGTTTGAAAACCAGGGTATTGTCGTACCGGTCCACCACCAATCCAGGAAGACCGTCATTTTCACCACTGACAAGACGGTAACCGGTGGTCTTTGGATCATGAATCAGCGAGGATCTTATGGCGAAAATGGTCTTGAGTTTTTCTTTCAACCATTGGTCGTCAAGATCCACCGGCTTGCCACGATGCAGGACTCTAATTTTGATGGGAGATTCAGGATCAAACAAACCGATCCCGACAAATTTTCGTTTCTGATCGAACAAGATGGCCAGGTCCCCCGGCTGGCCTTTTTTGTTCTGTTTCAAGATGCCTTTGTCGAAAATCCAGGGATGACCTTTTTTGATAATACGCACCACGGGTGCTGTCAGTTGAACTGAAATGTTTTCCCTGGAATTTAAACTCATTGATTGACCTGATTATTCCTGGATGAGCTGTAGGTTCCCTGATCTTCGCAGCACGTTACCACAGGCCCAGACCGATTGTCCAGGGCCAGCCAGGCAAAGAATCAGTACAAGACACACAGGCCCAATCGAACGGTGCGTGAATTGAGACTGAAATTTTTCGATTCTAAATTGTATCTTGAAGAATTTCGCGTGCTGTATACAAAATTGAAACCATACTCGCCGTGAAGACTGACGTTCGGAAGAACAAAGTACTCCACTCCCACAATGGCCGAAACTCCAAAATCCCAACTCCGGGTTATGAGGAGTGTCTCTAGTTCCATTTCGCCCTCGGGATTATATGTGAATTGATCCTGCTCTTCATAATAAATACCAACCATAGGGCCAATGCCCCAATATGAACGGGCATTCTGATTCAATGATCCAAGAAATAACTTTTGCACGACAACATCCAGAGAATACAGACGATCTTCAGTTTCAGACCAAGACAGGTCATTTCTGTATTGAACCGATGAATAGTGATGGACCATGGGACTAAGGCCCACTCGCCACCCTCGGTGTTCACTGGAAAGCCTTTTCCAGGAAATCATGGACCCGGAAAAGGAGCTCAACTGGAAATCATTGTCCACTTGAAATTCCAAACCGGACCGGGGAGTTTCGATAGGCCCCATCTCAGCTTTGAGCTCTGGGGCCAGCAGCATGGAACAAAGCAACATGATAAGTACGACCAACATTTCAACAGCCTTTCCTATTCCTGATCAAAGTCCAGCAGTGAGACCGATAGTGACCCCATCGCCATATAAGGATGTATTGAACAAACCCTCGGTAACTGAATGGTCATCCCAGACGAACAGATCTTCATACCCATGACTCAAGGCTAATCCAGTCTCCGCAAAAATACTGAAAGTACTGTTCAGGGAGTATTCCCAGCCAAGATTCAGAAGCATTTCATACTGCATGCCCGCCTCAAAAAATTCATCTTTGTAGTGCACCCGCACACCCCCGGCTGTAAACAAACCACTTTTTTGTTCCGCAGAAAAACGGTAAAGATACTGAGCCAGAACCTGCACTTCGTACTTATTAAAGCCACTGGAATCACCAAGGCCCATCAATCCATTCAGATCAATCCCCAGGCGCATTCCGTGCTTCTGGTTGAACATCCGCCGCCAGACAATCCCCAAATTCCGGTACCCTTGCAAATTTGCCAGATCGAGAATCCTGAACTCCAGGAAACTCCGGCGTTGAGAGTTCTGATACCGGTCGTCATCCCAGACAAAGCCATCCCCGAAAGGAAAAACCGTGGCCGTCAAACCAATGGTGGGCAGCGATTGATCACCACCCATTTCCGGAATAAAAACTGAATTGATGACAAATCGAGGCTGCCTGAAAGACAGAAATGGCAATGGATAAATCAGAGCGTAGCCATTGTTCATGGACACGGATCTGGCCAGCAGAACGTTAACCCCAATTTCAAAGGGTCCCCACAGTTGCAATCGGGCAGCTAAACCGGCGTGCCGGTTAATATTTTCAAATGAATCACGATAAAGCCCCATGTTGAATTCCAGGGCAGTTCTGCTTCCCCGGTCAAAGGTCCAGTGAAAGCCAAGACCAGGATTGAAACTGTTGGGCTCCTCAATATAATCATCACCGAAATGGTGAGAAAAGCCCATGACATTGACACCCACCTGTGCACTGGCCGGAGCACTTGTCAACCCCATGAAGCAGATTAGAGATACAACCAGAACCCACCGAAAGCGGGCAAAATATACCGGCATCAAAATACTTCCAGAATACGCTCCGTGGGCCGACCGATGCGGGCCTTCTGGCCCTTCACAACGATGGGACGTTCAATAAGGATAGGATTGTCGGCCATGATTTTGAACCACTGGCCAGGTTCACGAACATCATCTTTTGAAAGACCCAACTCCTTGAATACCTTTTCTTTTGTGCGCATGAATTCAAGAGGATGCAGATCAAGGGCTCTGGCCAGCCCTTCAACTTCACAGGAAGTAAGGGAAGTTTCCAGATACAGCACTTCCTGGAATTCGACACCTTTTTCCTGAAGAAGCTTAACTGCTGCCCGACTTTTGGAGCACCGGGGATTATGATAAATCACTACGTTGTCACTCATTATTTCCCTTATAGCCGCCGCTGGTGGCCGGCACGATGATAGCTTTGGATTTCATGTCTTTTTGGGGCTTGGCAGGCCAGGTGATCCTCAGAAGATCGCCCGGTTGCGGACCCGGCATATTATTTTTGGGACTTTGCAGCAGCACCAACCCACGGTCGCTGCATCCGTAACGCCCCATCTGGTGTTCGGGTAAATCGAATGTCTCGGAAATAACCCGCACCAAACCTTCTCCCGCTGCCGGACGAGGTGCCTTCACGGTTTTGATCGGCGGCGTATCACCCCTGGTCAGCAGCAGAAAAGATAAACTGGCACGCTCTTTGGGCAGTTTGACTTTGCGGCTGAATTTGAAAAGCCATTCAGGAATATCCACAGGCGAAAAATTGAAATGACACCAGGCGCCACCACGATTGCCAGGCATGGCGCAGGCACCGGCGTGATTGCAGGGCGCCACCACCTTCCACCCCACGGCCAAAGCCGACTCCCG
>JAOZJV010000304.1:0-3699 GCA_029935695.1 Candidatus Krumholzibacteriia bacterium
TTTTCTTCAAGCAGGGGGAAGAGTTGGTTCTCTTTCCGGATGTAATGCACCTTAACCTGCATCAGCTTTTCGTAGGTGCCTGGCACATCAATGCGATCACCTCTGAGGTTGGCCACCAGTTTCATGATTTCCCGATTTTCGGCAACATCCACGGAAACCGGATGGCCATCGGGCAGGGGTGAAATTTTCCCCTTGGAAAGTGACTGTTTGAAGATGGCAATGAGTTCTTCCACGTTCCCATGAAAATCGTCATCACTGATACCATGGGAGGAGAGCATCTGTTCGGCATAGGCAAATTCTCCAGCCGTGATATCTCCCAGCTCCACAGGAACCCGCTTTTTCAGGTCTGCCAGCGGTGTATTTGCAAAAAAATCGAGAACGATTTTTACGATGATGTTGGTGCGTTGGGGCGTTGTGTTCAGATATGTAGCCATGCTGAGCATTTCACTCATGGTTTTTCTCCTCAGAAATTTGTGTTGTCTAAGAAAGTTAGTCGCGACTAATAAAATGCATATTTCAGAATATGCAAAGGAAAATAAACAAATCACCCCTTTTTAAGTCTTAAATGTGGTATGGTCTGTTTGAGGTTTATTCAGGCCGATTTGACGGGCTTGTAAATTTTCTGTAAAATGTGATACATTCTTAATCAATTTCGATATGGCACACACCATGCTTCATTGGATAATCATGTCTTTTAGTTTGCAAAAATCCCTGATTCTTTTATTTGGCACCACCTTGCTGGGCCTAACGATGCCTTCTGCCACCATGGCGGTGGACAACCTGGAATCTGGAAGTGATTTGACTCATGCGTCTCTGATGGGTGCCTTCATGAGGGATAGCTTTTTTCCCGAGAGTGCCTTGAAAACAGAATTGCTGGCAGTCTGTTCTCCCGCAGAAGGTTGTTTGGGCATTGTCGATTACTGCCTGGACGCTCCTCAGCAAATTGCCCTGTGTGTTTACGATCAGACAGGCAGGGAAGTTGCTGAATTGGTGGATCGCACCGAGGTCAGTGGTTCTCATACGGTCAGGTGGGATGGCTGTTGCAAAGATGGGGTGGATGCACCGGATGGAACTTACTTCCTCATGATGAAAACAGATGAATCAGTTTTCCTGAGGCGAATGGTGTTGGATCGGTAGCACGACCTGTTGGATAGAAAAAGTCCCCGAGTGATTTCACCCGGGGACTTTTTACTGCCTTGGACCCAAGTCCTAAGCACTCTGAAGTTTTCGCCTTTCGTGAATGGGCAAAGTCAGAGTGGGATCTTTGGTGATCCGCATCTTCTGCATGAAGAATACCACACCCCACAGCACAATTCCGATGGCATCAACAGCCAGGTAGGGAATATCGATCCCCACTTTGTGCACAATGTCGGGGAAGAACAGGATGATAGTGGCGACGGCCATGATCACCCATTCAGGAATATTCATGCCACATGACAAATACCCCATGGTCAGGCTGCCGAAGGCAATGGTGGCCATGGTGATCGTTACGAATGTCATGATAATCTCAACTGGTGTTCCGTTGAGCAGGAAACCCTTACTGTAGGCAAACAGGAAAGGTCCAATGTACAGGAATTTGGCAAACTTGAAACTTGTCCAGCCTGTCTTCCAGGGATCGGCACCGGCGATGGCGGCACCCGCATAAGCGGCCACGCACACCGGCGGTGTGATGTTCGAGTCCTGGCTGAACCAGTACACAATCATGTGTGATGCGATCATCACCCAGGCGACATCCTGAACCATCCCCCTTGTGATTTCCATGTCGGCAAGGGGCATGCCGAATTGCTGCACGGCGATCATGTTGGAGACTGAGCCCACGGTCAGCACGGCGGTGATCAGGTAGGCAGCCGTCACCGGCACACCCATACCCAGGACCAACGATGCAACCCCGATGAGCAGAATAGCCACCGGCAGGTAACCACCGGAGAGGCTGATGATGATGTCGGAGAACTTGAGACCAATGCCCGAAAGGCTGATGGTGCCGACGATGATACCGATGACACCAACGGTGGCGCCGATGATCAGCGTATTGCGGGCACCCTCGATCATGGCGTCGCGAATTTCACGCCAGCCCATTTTGTTTTCCGGAGTGAACCAGCTCACCACCACACAACTGAGAATGGCCATCACCGCAGCAAAACCTGCGGATTTGCCCACCAGCATGAGCACGACAATGAGCGCCAATGGCGTCACCAGGAACCATTCTTTTTTCAGAATTTCTCCAGCCGAGGGAGAGTCCGGTTCGTTGATACCGTACAGCCCGTAGCGTTTGGCTTCGTAGTGAATCATCACGAACACCGAGAGGAAATACATGAGGGCCGGAAAAATGGCCATCTTCATGATATCCACGTAGGGAATTTCAGTCATCTCGGCCATGAGGAAGCCACCGGCGCCCATGATGGGCGGCATGAACATCCCGCCGATGGAGGCTGACGGTTCAATGGCGCCGGCCACATGAGGCCGGAAACCCGCTTTTTTCATCATGGGGATGGTGAAGGCTCCGGTCGATACGGTGTTGGCAATGGCCGAACCGGATACAGATCCAAAAAATCCCGATGCAATCACAGCCACCTTGGCTGGACCTCCAACGCTGTTTCCGACCAGGGCCAGGGGAACATCGATGAAGAATTTGCTGGCTCCGGAGGCTTTCAGGAAAGCACCAAAGAAGATGAACAGAATCACGTAGGTCACCAGCACGTTGGCCATGATCCCGAAGATTCCGTCCTGGTTGTAGAACAGGAAGTTGAGGGCCCGGGTGACGCGGAAGCCATCATGGGCAAAGGCGTCCAGCACCGGCACATCTTCCATCAGGTTTCCCCACAGCAGGTAGGCCAGAAAGCCCACACCGGCCATGGTCATGGCCAAGCCCAGCACACGCCGGGCAGCCTCCAGGGAGATGGCAATACCCACGATGGCTACAAAAGTATCCATGTTGGTTTCGCTGCCCATGCGGTAGTTCAGGTTCTCGTATTCTACAATCCAATACCCGACGACCGCCGTGGAAATGAGGGCCAGCACGATATCTGAAATGCTGGGCCGATCAAAACGTGACTTGTTGGTCATGGGGTAATTGAGGAAAACCAGAACGAAGGTCAACATCACATAAACACCCAGAAAGTACTGGGTGTCCACTGGCAGGATGCCTGCGTTGTAGATGTAGAACATCACCATGAAAATGCCGAGAGCGGAGGTGAACCAATACCAGAATCTTGTCAGTTCCCGGCCGCTCTTGGCATCCTTTTCCATCAATTCATCAAGGACTTCCTGGCTGGCTTCTTCCAGTTCAGGTTCCTCGGGAGTTGGCTTATCTTTGTCGGTCATGAAGCTCTCTCTTTAAAAAATACGGGGAGGGAGATCAAACCCCCTCCCCGCACAGTGTCACAACAGAGTTTATCTGCTATTTCAAGTTGGCCGGGACGGTTTTTCCATGTTCTTCCCAGAACTTCACAGCGCCGGGATGCAGAGGAATGGAGGCACCATCAAAAGCATTCTCAAGGGTCATGGTCTTGAAGGTCTTTTTGGCGGAGACCATGGCGGCCATGCCTTTTTCATTCCAGAGAGTGCTCATCACATTGTACACCACGTCGGCGGGTACTTCCTTGTTGGCACACAGGAACGTGGCATCCTGGAAGGTGTTGCATGCGGGCATGTCATCACCGTAGGTGCCAGCGGGAATGGTCACGGGGATGTAGGCGTAAG
>JAOZJV010000304.1:3709-5021 GCA_029935695.1 Candidatus Krumholzibacteriia bacterium
ACTTTTCGGCGTCGACGCCAACATTGATCAAGCGGATGTCCACCTGAACACTGGCTTCGATGATGGAACGGTTGGGGAATCCAACGAGCACCCAGAAGGCATCAATCTTGCCGTCTTTAAAGGCGCTGGCAGCAGCAGAGTAACCCAGGAACTGGGGCTTGAAATTTTCCCAGACTTCCAGGTGACGGAAGAAGCGCTCGGCACTGGCGGAGGCGCCACTGCCGGCGTTACCCACGGCCACGCGTTTACCAATAAGATCTTTGGCAGTTTTGATGTCGCTGTCGGCACGAACAACCAGCTGGGCAGGAGCACCGTAGAGGAAACCCATGGCCATGGTGCCATCATATTTTTTGGTGTCTTTGGGAAGCTCACCACCGCGGCCAAGAGCACTGTCCACTGCGTAGCAAAGACCAAAGTTACTTTCGCCGGAGCTGACACGCTTCACGTTTTCCACGGATCCCCCCGAACCCACTGCGGAAAGTTTGATGTCTTTCATGTTTTTGGGAACATAAACGGCCATGGCGTTGGCGAAGGTGTTGAAGGTTCCTCCGGTGGGGCCGCCACCAATTTTAGCTTTGTATTTATCACCGGCAACAGCATCACCGGAGACGGTGACCATGCTGATTGTAAAGACAATGGCAAGAGTAAGTAACAGGATTCTTTTCATGGGGGGGCTCCTTTGAGGGGATATGAACATAATGAAGTCAATGTGCAGGCTAGCGAATTATTACCCAAATTGTCAATCATAAAAATAGATGCAAAGCCCTGTAATTGAGAAGGATATGCCAACAATGGGTTGTGTATTTCTAAACAGCTTGGTCAATTGACGATCATTGGGCCATGTCCTAAAATGCCTTCACGTTTGGATGTGAGACAGAAATGATGGGCTAAGATTTTTTATCTCTGAGAGGACCACTGAATTGCGCGAACGATGGCATCCCATACTCTTTGCCGTTTATCCGGTCCTTTTTCTGTATGCTCACAACAGTGCCAATCTACCTGTTGAGATTTTGGGGCGGCCATTGCTGGCATCATTGATCGTGGGATTGCTGGCATTGGTCCTTGCACAGATGGTAGTCAAAGATCTTTTGCGGGGGGCCTTGTTCGCCACCGCCATGGTTTTGTTCTGGGGAACTTATGGCCATTTTCTGGCTGTGTTGCCTGAGAATGGTCTCCTGGGAAAAATTGTGCGGCATCATCGGGTTCTTTTACCCATGGGGATGGTTTTGTTGGGTGGACTGGCCTTTGCTCTTCGGCGGGGCCATCCCAATGATCAATGGACCCGGTATCTTACTTTGGCGGCCAAGGGCAA
>JAOZJV010000305.1 GCA_029935695.1 Candidatus Krumholzibacteriia bacterium
AGAACGACAGCGAAAGCCTGCACAAATTGGTGAAAGCCAACCTGCGGTTTGTTGTATCCATCGCCAAGGAATACGCCCATTACGGAGTTCCCCTGGAAGATTTGATCAACGAAGGAAACCTGGGATTGCTCAAAGCTGCCCAGCGGTTTGATGAAACCCGTGGCTTCAAGTTCATCAGTTACGCTGTTTGGTGGATTCGTCAATCCATCCTGGCGGCCCTGGCGAACCACAGCAAGATCGTGCGCATGCCCCTGAACCGGGCCCGCGTGCTGAATCAGATCAAAAAGGCCAGTGGCGAGCTGCAACAGAAATTGCGCCGCAAGCCTGAGCCCGAAGAAATTGCTGCCAAATTGGGACTGTCCGTCTCCGAAGTGAAGGACACCCTGCCTTTGATGCAGGACAACTTCTTTCTGGATGATTTCGTTGGCAACGACGAGGACAGCACCTACCTGGACTTCCTGGAAGACGATAAAGGCGTCGGCCCGGATAACAAGGTGATGGAAGACGATCTGAACAGCAGCATCGGCCGCATGCTTGGTGATCTGAAAGAGCGTGAAGCCAAAGTTCTGCGCCTGTACTACGGTCTGGGCACGGACAAGGAAATGACTCTGGAGGAGATTGGTAAAATCATGGGCCTGACCCGTGAGCGCATCCGCCAGATCAAGGAAGAGGCCTTCGACAAGATCCGTTCGAGCAAGACTTTCAAGTACATGCTTGATTATGCGGAAGAAGATCCTTCCCAGCAGTCCTCACGGTAAACACCGTCTGAGATGGGCCCCGCTTCGGCGGGGCCTGTTTTTTTAGATACCAGGCTCATTCACGTCCTGAATTGACAATTCTCCCGCCGTAGCTTCCGTCAAAGCCTTCGCAAAACCCTCCCAGGTGGAATGAGGCAACCAGATGCGCCATTCAATATCTGCCCCGTATTGTTCATCGATGGCGCGCCCCCGGTGTTGATCCAGAAGATGCTGAACAGTTTTGCGGCGAGGGTAGGGGAAGTGCAGATTGAATTCTCTGCCCAGCAGAATTTCCTGAACCACCGCAGCTTCCAGCACCATATCCGCCGCCCCGCCGTACGCTCTGGCAAGTCCTCCGGTGCCCAGTTTGATCCCGCCAAAATAACGCACCACTGCAACGACAATGTTGGTCAGACCACTGCGCCTGATAGCCACCAGGATAGGTTCGCCGGCTGTGCCTGAGGGTTCGCCGTCATCATTCCGATTTTCAAGAGTGTCCGGCGCCAGACCCAGATGCCAGCCATGGCACACATGACGCGCATCATGGAAACGTTTCCTCACCTCCTGGATAAACAACCGGGCACTTTTCTCATCACTGGCGGGTCCGGCCAGTGCGATGAAGCGAGATCGCTGGACCTTGGTTTCCACTTCTGCCGGCTGGCCAATGGTGAGATAACTGTCTGGAAGCATGGGGGTTGTTTTGTCCGATGGGTTTGAGATTGCAAGTGGAAAGATTTTTACCAAGTTTCCTGATTATTCTACGCCATGGTGATCCTGTTGACCACCCCAGAGTCTTTGCTGTTTGTAAGTTGTTGCAATCAACAAGGATGACAGTTTGACTGAAGTTACAGCGGGGCACTGCTTTTGCAAGGCTCCATGTTAAAGTGGAAGCACGCTGCGCACCTCGGGAAGGGAAAACCTTGGATCCTTATCAGAATTTTAAATTCCAGCTGGTGATGGCGGTCTTGCCATTGTTGATGATGGTTTTGTTAATAGCCGGTGCGCAGGATGCTGAAGCATCGTCCAACCCGCGGCTGGCACCTCCTCAATCAAATCTGGGGCCTTCCCCGGACACTCCCATGTTCATCGCCGTTCATGCCCAGTTGGGAGGCGCGGCTGAATTCGAATCCGGCCTGCTCGGCTATGGTGCTGAACTGGTGTTTCGTCCTGGTGCAGCTGTGAACTTCCTTTCCTTTCTGTACAACTGGAACGCCGGCTTGTGCATGCAGATTGATTACCAGAATGTATCGGAAAACGAATCCATCCTTTCGGGAGATTTTATCGTCCGAAAATATTTGCAGGACATGCGTGATCCCAAAAGCTCGGGTTCCACTTTTGCGGGCCTGGGAGTTGGAGCCAGTCGTGTGGATTTACCACCTGGATCAAGTGGTGCAAAAAACAGTTACTGGTCCCTTGTGGGAGAAGTCGGCCGGGAATGGACCCTCAACAAAAAGTACATCATGTGGCTGAAAGGCCAGTACCGTTATTATGATTACAGTGGGTATAATTACTCCTGTTGGGCCATTCAGGCAGGGGTGGGAATTCCTGTTCCCTGGTGATAGATGGAACCTCCTTCTTTATTGGTGTTGAAAACATTATCCGGCAGCCCCTCTCTGCTCTATACTGCAGCCAGAGTGGAAACAACCCGCGGATGAATTCCGCAGCTTCATTGAATGGATACCGAGGTGGCCAAATGCGACGCATGGGATGGATAACCCTATCGCTTCTTCTGATAACAACAGCACTGACGGCGGTGCCAGACCGGGCTGAGGCCCAGCAGGAGCTTCGATACGAACAGTACCGGGCTCTGAGTTGGGCAGCCAGCCGGTTGGACCATTTGGCCGCTTTTGAACCTATTCACGGTGAAGAAGGCATGTTCACTGCCCTCGGTGAACGTTTCGGAACGGTGATTGTCATCAAACACTCTGTTCGTGGTGCAGAGCGGGTGTGGAAAAGCAACCAGCTCAGCGGTGTCCCCGAAGAGGTGATGGTTGCTGATCTGGATGGGGACCAGCTGGATGATGCTCTCATATGCCGAACCAATTCGGGTAAAATCTACGTGTGGTCTCTTGAGAGCTATAATCTGATGTGGGAGTCTTTGCCCAGTGAGTACCGGACTATTTCCTGCTTCACCACCTCCAATATGGATGCAGACCCGGCCACCGAAATTGTCCTTCTGGCAGACAACAAGATTGTGTACATCGATGGTGGTACATTCAACAAGGACTGGACCAGCCTGAATGACTTCTCGGCTACCATGATACGCTGCGGTGATGTGGATGGCGACGACCGGGTGGAAATTGTCTTGAACTCAGGGATGGTTCTGGACTCGCTGACCGGTGGTGTTGAGTGGGAAGAAGAGAGTTTTTATCAACACATCGAGTTGCTGGATATCGATGGTGATGGCATGCCCGTGGTGCTGACCGAGAATGGCATCACCGGTCCGGTGAAAGTTTATGATATGGATTACGGCAACGAGGTTCGCTTCCAGTAGGACCCCCGTTAATCAAAAAAAAAAGCAGCCATGGCCGTGAAGCCATGGCTGCTTTTTTTGAAATTTAGCGGATGCTTTTCATCACTTCCAGCATTTCAGCTGCCGGTTTGAAGGCGCTTGAACTCCCGTGGAGAATCTCTCCCCGGCTGTCAATGAAGATCACTCGGGGCAGACCCGGCACCTTGAATTCATTTTTGATGACGGTCATTTCATCGTCATCAGCTTTGGTTGCGTCAACTTTGATGGTGACGAACCGAAGGCTTTCCTTGACCACTTCAGGTTGGTTCCACACAGCTTTATCCAGCTTCTTGCAGTACACACACCACGTGGCCCAGAAATCGATCATGATGGGTTGACCGGAAGCAATGGCTTCGGCTCGTTTCTGGTCCAGGAAAGACTGAACATTTTCACCGGTGTGAATGATTTCCCACTGAACTTTTTTGGGCAGGGGAGCGGGGGCCGCCTTTTCCTCCACTGCCACTGCCACCGTCTGCTGATCTGATGACTGAGCCATTTGCAATGAAGAGGCCGCTTCAGCCATGACGCTCTTCCAGGCCTCACCCAGGAAACCGTACTGCAGGTTGCTTCCCAAAAAGAAAATCAAACCGCTGACCAGGGTGAGGATTCCCAAAGCCTTGCGGGTCCTGTCCCACCAGGTGGACTCTCTTGACAGAGCGTCAAAAGTACCCAAAAAGACACCGACCAGAACCATCACGGCTCCCAGCAGGGGGTAGAAATAATGGGCGGGAATGACCGATCCGGGGCGCAGGAAATACAAGGCCATGCCCACCAGCAACAAACCCATGCCTTTGTTGAGGCTCTCCATCCATCCGCCAGCCTGGGGCATGGAGCCCAACAGAGCGGGGAAAGTGCCCACACCAATGAGGAGCACTCCCATGCCCATGCCGAAAGTGAACAGACTGATGAAAGCCAGCAGACCATCACCGGTGGTGGAAAGCATCAGCAGCAGGCCACCGAGGAAAGGCCCCACACAGGGCGAGGCGATGAGTCCGGCCACCATGCCCATGACAAAAACACCCAGCAGACCTGAGCGGTTGCCGCCGGCTCCACCAAGCTTATCCCGCATGAACTGGGGAGCCTGAAGTTCGTAGGCACCGAACATACTGAAAGACAGCACGATCAAAAGTAAGGCAATGGGCACCATCACCACGGGGCTTTGCATGAATGCAGTGATGCCGCTGGCCACTGTGGCGCTGAGGTAGCCGATGATGGCATAGACAAGGGCCATGCCGATCACATAGGTGAGGGACATGATAAGACCGTGCAGGATTCCCTTTTCCTTGCTCTGGGTGCCAATGACCGCAAGGGTGATGGGAATCATGGGATAGATACAGGGGGAGAGGCTCATCAGCAGGCCAAATCCGAACAGCAAAAGCAGGAAGAGGAACATGCCCCGTTCCTCAATGAAATTGCTGATTTTATTGGCGGACCAGCCTTCGCCAAAATCCACGTTCAGGGGGCCGGACCAGGTTCCATTGAGGGCCTGTCCTGTATTGTCTGCACCTGAAAAAGTGAATTTGAGCTGATATTCGGCAGGTTTGAGGGTTTCGGGTAATGGGGCCGCCCATTCGATAAGGGCCGTGCCGGCATCATTGGAAATGATTTTGTTGGGGTAAGGGGTTGTGAAGAAATTCTCCCCTTCCAGAGTTTCAGCATGAAGCTCAAAACCATCACTGGACAGAAGTGCCCCCTGGGGAAGGGAAATCTGAAACCGATAGACGAGATTTTTTCCGATTTCGGCCTGATCCGTGGCTGGTGAAGGCACCAA
>JAOZJV010000862.1 GCA_029935695.1 Candidatus Krumholzibacteriia bacterium
TCACTAACTGGAAGGAAGAAAAAAATGACCCACCACAAAGATGATACAACGATTGAACGGGTAATGGAAACCTTGATTGAAAACGGCATGGAAAGTATGGGCGAAACCTTTGGCACTCTTTTCAATGTGGCCATGGAGCTTGAGCGGGCCGAGTTCATGGGGGCCGGCCGGTACGAGCGTAGCGAGAACCGGGTAGGCCGAGCCAACGGTTTCAAAGATAAGAAAATACAATCCCGAGTTGGAGAAATTGCCCTGAAAATCCCCCAGGTTCGCGATTTACCCGCTGGCGTGGAGGGCTTCTATCCCAAATCCCTTGAAAAGGGACAACGCAGTGAGCGTGCCCTAAAATTAGCCCTTGCCGAGATGTATATCCATGGCGTTTCGACCCGGAAAGTGACCAAGATCACTGAGGAACTATGTGGTTTGGAAGTCACCAGCATGCAGGTCAGTCGTGCCACCGAATTGCTTGATGAGCAAGTAAAGGCCTGGCGTATGCGTAAGCTGGGGTCAATCCGATATCTGATCCTGGATGCTCGCTACGAGAAGGTTCGTCATGGTGGCAGCGTCATCGATTGTGCGGTTTTGGTTGCCCTTGGGGTCGATGAAAAAGGGAAGCGCACTGTCCTTGGAACAAGTGTGGCATTGTCAGAGGCAGAGGTGCATTGGCGGGAGTTCATTTCGTCTCTGCAGGACCGTGGCATGCGCAATGTACAAATGATCACCAGCGATGCCCACGGGGGCCTTAAGAAAGCCCTGCAGGCAACCATGTCTGGCGTTCCCTGGCAGCGTTGTCAGTTCCACCTCCAGCAGAATGCCCAAGCCTATGTTCCAAAAGTCTCAATGAGGAAGCAAGTTGCCGCTGATATCCGGAAAGTTTTTGCTGCGTCTGACCGTCAAGATGCAGATCAAAAGTTGAAAGATTTTGTGGTGGACTACAAGGAGAAGGCCCCTAAATTGGCTGAATGGGCTGAAAACAACATTCCGGAAGGACTGACTGTCTTTGAATTACCCGCTAATCATCAAAAGCGGATGAGAACATCGAACGGGATAGAACGCCTAAACAAAGAAATCAAAAGAAGAACCAGAGTGGCAACATTGTTCCCGAATGAAGCATCTCTGCTACGTTTGGTAAGTGCCGTTTTGGCGGAAATCAGCGATGAATGGGAGACCGGAAAAGTCTACATCAGCATGGAGACGGAATGAAGGCCGTTGGGAAATTACAGAAACAAAGTTGCTTTACCAGAAATTCTCTGATGTGCTGAAGGAGTCCTTGGTGGATTTCCCGCTCGTGAGCATCATCTCTGAGTCCAAGGAAGTCGAAATTGTAAGGGTCCTTCAAAACTTGTTGGGCAAGTTCAAATTGCTGTGCAGGAAGAGTGTGCTCGAAATTCGACACGCCTTTGCCAAATCTCCCATAAAGAGCACTCGCAATCTGGTAATCAAGGATTGTACGGCTCCAGCCATGCTTGATTGTTGCCCTGAGA
>JAOZJV010000863.1:0-528 GCA_029935695.1 Candidatus Krumholzibacteriia bacterium
GGATTATTTTTATTACCGCAACACCCTGAAGCAGGGGCTTTTTCAGCTGCGCATCTTTCAGAGTTGGCATTGCCTGCACTTCATGGCCCAGAACCTGCCCGTAGATTCCACGGTCCTGGAGAACCCCAGCCCCGACGATTTGAAAAGGGAGCTTGCCCAACACGATTATACGGTGGTGGCCCTGACTTTCACCCAGTTGCTGCTGGGCAAGGTGATAGAAATGGCCCGTTGGCTCAAGAAGACCCACCCGGAAATAGAACTGGTCATCGGGGGTTATGGAACCTCGCTGTTCAGCGAATCTTTTCCCCTGGTGGATGAACTGCGGGGGCTTTGTGACCAGATATGCCGAGGGGAAGGCCTCACTTTTTTCAGGGGATACCTGAAGGACAAATGGCAGATAGACGAACCGCAGGCACCGTTGATCCAGGACCTTCTGCCGGCCATCAACAGTCTTTACCGCACCCGTCTTCCCTTGTTTCACCAGATGATTTTCGTCAGCGGGCTGGGCTGCAACCATGGTTGTTCCTT
>JAOZJV010000863.1:538-1484 GCA_029935695.1 Candidatus Krumholzibacteriia bacterium
TAAAGAAGCATCCGCAGATTCAATCCGCCGTCATATACGATGAGGATTTTCTGGCGAGACGGGAAAACCTCGAAGCCCTCATCGCTGGCCTGGTTCGCCATCCGGAGCTTCGTACCCGGCCCCTCCTTTTTACCGTTTTTGCCTCCCTGAATTCGGTCAGACAGTATTCAATCGAAGAACTCCTCGCGGCCGGGATCGGCACGGTCTATATCGGTGTCGAGACTTTCCAGGATGAGATTCTGGCAGACGAAGGGCTGGGGAAACGCAAAGGGGATGTGGAAAAACTCTTTTCTGAACTCCATGAACACGGCATCAACACCCTCGGCTCACTGATCATTGGGTGGGATGGCCAGACGTTGAAATCGGCGACAGAAGATGCCCACCGATTTGCCGCTCTGAACCCGACTTTTTATCAGGTTGTGCCTCTGCACCCAGCCCCTGGGACCCCATTGTGGGATAGGCTTAAAAAGGAAAACAGAATGCTGAAGCAATACCGGGTTGAATGCGACGGCATCGGAGATTTCAACTTTGACCTGAAGAATATTTCCAGTGACCGAGCCACGGAGTTGGTTTCGCAAACCTACAGCGACCTTGTGAACGAGGGAGGCCCCTGGCCATTTCGTCTGGCCGAAAACCTGTTGCAGGGACATATGCACCTGAAGACCTCTGAAAAACCACTCTACGGGGAACGCGCTGCGGCCTATGAGAAGATGCTGAAAACCATTTTGCCAGTGGCGCTGCTCAGCAGATTCATGTTTCACGGCGAGTCGTTCAAAATGCGCCATGGAAAATTCCGCCGGAATCTCAAACACTTCTCGCAGAGTCGTTATTACCTGGGAATGGCCACGGGTCTGGCCGTGTGGCCTTGGCTTCTGCTGCTGTCCTGGTGGGGACGATTAAAATAACACTTCACCCCGCTCGGTGATCAGCCTAATAATATACGCCG
>JAOZJV010000306.1:0-910 GCA_029935695.1 Candidatus Krumholzibacteriia bacterium
ATTTGTGAAGCGGTGAATTACGCCAATGAGCAAGGAATCATTCACCGAGATTTGAAGCCTGCCAACATTCTGGTTGTCGACCATGGCCAGGGAAATTACCAAACAAAAGTATTGGATTTTGGAGTGGCCCGCTTAACTCGCGACATTGATCAGGCCGCCACGTTAGACACCATGCCGGGGCAGTTGCTGGGCACACTGGCGTACATGAGTCCGGAACAGGCAGCAGGCAACACACGATCCATCAATCCAAGTTCCGATGTTTATCAGTTGGGTGTTATTTTGTATGAAATGCTGGCAGGCAAATTGCCGCTGGCGTTGGATTCCGAAAGCATACCCGAGGCCGTGCGCCGCATTGTTGATGAAGACCCGCCCAATCTGGGCTCGGATGATCATTCGTTGCGTGGCGACCTGGAAATTATCGTGGCCAAGGCCATGGCCAAAGAGCCCGAGCGGCGTTACACAATTGCTGGTGAATTGGCTTCGGATATCCGCCGATTCCTGAACCAGGAACCCATTGTTGCGCGCCCGACCACGACCTTTTATCTGCTTCGCAAAAAATTTCATCGCCGGCGGAGCGCAGTCCTGGGCCTGCTGGCGGTGGCCGCCGTTTCCTTGACCGCCGGATGGATCTTGTTCAACGAAGTTCCGGCTCCCGTGCAAAAAGCGCCCACTTTGACCATGCTTACACCCACTGTTCCGGCCCAGGCGGCTCTTCGTGGGCCGGCTATTTCTCCGGATGGTTCCCAATTGGTCGTTCTTGCCCCGGCGGGTCATCTGAAACTCATGTCGATTCCGGGAAAGCAAGAGAAGAGTCTCCTGCCTGGTATCGAAAACGAAGAGAGAACCATTGCAGCCTGTTGGCATCCTGACGGCCAAAAGCTCTTGCTGACCAGGGTCATCAACAATGTAG
>JAOZJV010000306.1:920-4483 GCA_029935695.1 Candidatus Krumholzibacteriia bacterium
GTCTGGTACGATCTGGCTTCCGGCGATCTAAGTCCGATCATCTCCGGTGAAGAGCCACTGTACCCGGTCATTTCTCCCGACGGAAAATCGGCCATTGTGCGCCGCAACAACTTTCGGGAAATGGCCATCATGAATCTGGCAACCGGGGACATTCAAACCATTGCCGAAACAGACGGCAATCGTCAGTTCCACACACCGGTGTGGGGGCCGTCGGGCCAAAGAATTGCCTTTGTCCAAGAGACACAGAAGACAAGTTATCGATTGCAGTGTATGGATCTTGAAGGCAATACAACAACATTGCTGCTGCAAACGTTGTTACAAACCGGCCCCCGCAAAGCCCGGCTTTGTTGGCTCTCGGATGGTCAGTTGATTTATGCTCAGAGCCGGGAACTTTCGGGTGTTGATGTTGATTTGTGGTCCATGCCCATGGATTCAAAAACCTGTCAGTCAACTGGCGAACCGCAGTTGGTCTTTTCCATTCCAACTTGGCAGATTTACGATCTCACCTACTCAGCAACTACTGGTCGGGTAACATTTTCTGGCCTTAAGATTGAGAAAACCATCTCTGTTTTCAACATCAGCCAGGACGGCAGCCTGAAAAAGAACGATTTGCAAGGGAGCGGTTGGCCAGGCCGGCCCAAATCTTTTGTGAACGATGGCAAACATCTTGTCATTCGGGAAACTCGAAGTGGCAACGATACTGATGTTCTTCTGCAGGACATCACTACTGGAGAATTCAAACCTCTTCTGATTGGGCCGGGCAACGATAATCCTATATCCATGTCACCGGACGGCAAGCATCTTTTTCTTTTCCGCAGTAAGGATGATGATATGGCCCACGCTGAATTGTGGGCCCACTGTTTGGCTGATAGCCAGACAACCTATCTGGACTACACTCTGGCGGTTGAAGATTATTACAAATGGATCAGCAGTCCGGTGCGCGCAGGTGGCAGCAGTTATCTGTTTTCCCAGTGGGGGACTGACCTGGTGGTGCGGGAGATCTCCGCCGAAAATGGAGTTGGTCCAGAGATGTTGCGCATGCCAATTTCTGCCGATGTTTCACCTGGTCAAAGTCTTTATTCCGTAGATATGTCACCGGATGCCAAACAGTTTGCCTACCTGGTCAACCGTCAGGAAGTCTTAATTTATGATCTGGACACCAAGGAAACCGTCTCCCTTCCATTAGACTTGGGGTACCCGCAAAAACTGCAATGGTCGGTCGATGGCAAATGGATCTATCTCAATGGCATGATGAATCCTGAGGCCACCTATTGGTTCGGCCGGGTTGAAGTGGCGACGGGCCAAACCGAACTTCTGTGGGGCTCGGAATCTCAATGGGCCAATGAATTTTTTATGTCCCAGGATGGAAAGCACCTGTCATGTCAAATTGTGGAAATGAAAAGTGCTTTGGGGATGCTGGAGGGGTTTTGATTGTTGGATGACAATATCTTTAACCGGAATGGAATTGTGATGAAGCGCTTATCCACTGTTTTCCTGGTGTTTGGTTTTGTGGTTCTTTCTACTGCGTTTTCATTTGGATCCGCACTGGATGATTGCGGTGACTACGAGAATTCGATGAAGTGGATACAAAATATCCATCTTCCTGATGCCGGTCCCGTCTATTCCCTCTCCGTGGAATGGCCCTTGGTGTATACGGGCAATCGGGAGGGCTTTTTTGTGACGGATCTATCAGATCTGGAGAATCCGGAAGTTACCGGGCTGCTGGAGGTTGATTACAGCTTTCTGGAAAAAAGTGGGCCAGTGGGATTGAGCAGGTTCCAGTTTCAAAGTATCATTTCACTGGATTTTTCAGATCCATTCCATCCCGTCATTCAGGACACTCTTGAACTTGATCTTGAAACCTGGGACACGATCAGAACCATAGTAATATCCGGTGACAGAGCCTACGTGGCAGCCACGTCCAAACGGCTTTTTGTGGTGGATATCTCCGATTTGCAGAACCTCAGTATTTCCGGTTCGTGGCTCTCTCCGGAAAATATCAATGATGTGGATGTCTGCGGTAATATTGCCTATGTTGGCGATTGGAAAAGCTTACACATTCTGGATCTGACGGACCCCGACAATCCCCAGG
The DNA here is from genome assembly GCA_029935695.1 of Candidatus Krumholzibacteriia bacterium. Taxonomy (GTDB): domain Bacteria; phylum Krumholzibacteriota; class Krumholzibacteriia; order LZORAL124-64-63; family LZORAL124-64-63; genus LZORAL124-64-63. The sequence continues at coordinate 3,013 of JAOZJV010000306.1, forward strand.
AAATCGGCGCCAAATATTCTCCCCGATTGAAAGTGGAAAGAAACGGAGACCTCCTGCTGGCTGCCAACAATTTCAACTTCGAAGTTTTCCGTCTCAATGATCCGTCAAATCCAGAGTCCATTTTCAAAAGCAGTAATCCTTTTATGGAAGAGTGCGCCGTCAATGAAGATGTCGCTGCTTTGGGGTATTTTACGACTTCCATTTTTCCACTCAAACAATTGGCTTCCCAGCAGGATGTTGTGACTGTTGGCAACGATGGTTATACGCCCGGCCCCATGACAATTCACGACGGTATGCTGATCAAAGCCAGTGGCGATATCCTGGAGCTGTATGACCTGCAGGAAGGACGATCGGTTAAGGGCGGCTCCATCAAATATATGGATTATGGCATGCATAACTTGGCCCTGCAGGGAGATTTAATTTTCGGCACCAATTGGGAACCGGGATTTGTGGTTTGCACCATTGACGATGATGGAGAAATTGAAGTTGTGGTCGAGTCGGACGAGTTTGGCCATCTGAACCAAGTGGAAATTGTCGGTGATCTGGCTTTCGTTTCCGGGGCTTTATTCTGGCAGATTCTGGATATTTCAGACCCGCTGAATCCCACTGCTCTGACCCAACCATGGACTCTTCCTGATGGGCCGGAACAATTGTTCATCCACAATGAGCAGTTAGTTCTCATCGCTCCAGGCTGGGCCAAAATCTATGACATTTCCGATCTGGATAATATTCAATTGTCCTCGACAACAGACCTCGACTATTGGCTTTCTGCAGAGATGGATGGTGAGCTTCTCTATCTTGGGGGTGGTTACGGAAACTATGGTGTGGATATCTATTCTACTTCCAGTGGAGATCTCCAATACCAGGGCTCACTCGATTTGCCCAATGATGCAATGGATTTGGCAGTCAAAGACGGTTTGTTGATGGCCAGTGTTGGGACCTACAGTCACCAGTTTTTTGATGTGAGTGATATAGGAAATCCACTCTTTGTCAGCGAGTCCATTACCTGGACAGCGGGAAAGGCCCATTTTGTTGATGATGGGGTCTTGATCAATGACGATTATTCTCTGCGCTTCTACAACACCGACGATTCACTTTCACTGGATATTCTTGGGTCTTTTTGGTTCAAGGGAATGCAGGACTTTCAGGTGATGCCGAATGGCCGAATTCTGGTTTGGGGGGGAGGCAAAATGCAGGTGGCGGTTCCACCGTGCTGCTGGACTGATCCCTCACTGAAACAACAAAGCGAATTAAAGCCGGTTATCACCGTCTCTCCTAATCCTTTTAACCCGCAAACAACGTTGGAGTTCCATTTGCCCAGGCCGGGGTTCTGCAGTCTGGAAATCTATGACCTGCGGGGTCGGTTGGTGGAAAGTCTTTGGGATGGAAATCGTGGGGCAGGGGATCAGTATTTTTTGTGGCAGGGCCGGGATGAAGAAGGCAAGGCAGTCCCCTCAGGTGTGTATTTTGC
>JAOZJV010000306.1:4493-5007 GCA_029935695.1 Candidatus Krumholzibacteriia bacterium
GTATTTTGCGCGGTTGGTTTATGAGGGCGCCGTGGAAAACAGGAAAATTGTTTTGCTGAAATAATTTTTTTTTTAGCCAGAACAACAACCATTGCCTTTACTATGGGGAAAAGCAATAATGTCATAAATAATCATTCAGTGGAGGAACAATGAAAAATCACGCCCCGGATATTAGATGGGTTCTGAACAAAAAAGCTGAAAAAGATGTCACTAAGAGCAAGGAAATGTTCCCCGTTGAAATTTCCCGAATTGCCAGAAAATTCCACAGGCAAATTCCCGGCTTTAAAATGACCCCACTGCGAAGTCTGTCCAATCTGGCCCACATGATGGGCGCAGGCGGACTTTGGGTGAAAGATGAATCTGTTCGACTTGAGTTGAGCTCATTTAAAGTCCTGGGCGGCTCTTTTGCTGTTTATCGCTTTATGCAGGAAAAACTCAACCTGCCGGATAGTGAAATGTCATATGAGTTCCTTACTTCAAAAGAAGCAAAAGACAAACTGGGTGAGATAACTTG
>JAOZJV010000307.1 GCA_029935695.1 Candidatus Krumholzibacteriia bacterium
GGAGACATCGCGCGTAATGGAAACGTTGTCGGTCTTGCGTCCAATTTTGTCGATTTCATCCACGTAAACAATACCCTGTTCGGCTGCGGGAATGTTGTAATCGGCAGATTGCAGCAGGCGCACCAGAATATTCTCAACGTCTTCGCCCACATAACCGGCTTCGGTCAAGGCCGTGGCATCGGCAATGGCAAAAGGAACATTCAGAAAACGAGCCAGGGTTTGGGCCATGAGCGTTTTACCCGTACCGGTGTTACCCAGCAACAGGATATTGCTCTTGTCGATCTCCACACCATCGCTGGTTTTCTTCTGGTGGATGCGCTTGTAGTGGTTATAAACAGCCACGGCCAGACTGACCTTGGCTTCCTGCTGGCTGATGACATACTGGTTCAGGTATTCGCGTATTTCCTGAGGCTTGGGAAATGAAGGCGGAGCCAGGGTGGCTTCATCCAGGAGTTCACCCTCCAGGATATCATTGCACAGCTTGATGCACTCACTGCAGATGTACACGCTGGAAGGACCGGCAACAAGCTTTGCCACCTCGTCCTGCCCACGGGCACAAAAAGAGCACTTGATCATCTGCGGGCTGCCATTCTGACGACGCTTCATTATTCCTCCGGATGGTGGTTTCGGCCGGGTTAATCCAGCCGAAACCTAAACCCCAGATCGGGTACGATGGTTCCCGGTCTGTCGCTGTTTACTTCTTTTTCTTCTTGTCGCTGTCGGTGTCTTCCACCTCTGTGCGACTCTTGATCACTTTATCGACCAGACCATATTCCTTGGCTTCATCAGCTGACATGAAGAAATCCCGGTCACTGTCTTCGGCAATTTTTTCATGGCGCTGGCCACTGTGATGGGCCAGAATATCGTACAATTTATCCCGAATTTTCAGGATTTCCTTGGTGTAGATTTCCAGCATGCTGGCTTGTCCCTGGCTGCCACCGAGAGGCTGATGAATCATCACCCGGGAGTTGACCAGAGCCGAGCGTTTGCCCGCTGCGCCCGCAGCCAGAAGCACTGCGCCCATGCTGGCGGCCTGGCCCATGCAAATAGTCACGACATCATTGGAAATGTACTGAATGGTGTCGTAGATCGCAAGACCAGCGGTGACACTGCCACCCGGACTGTTGATATAAAGGTAGATGTCCCGCTCGGGATCTTCCGCCGTCAGAAACAGCAATTGGGCAATGATCAGGTTGGCAACGTTGTCGTCCACCGGAGTGCCCAAAAAGATGATCCGGTCTTTCAACAGACGGGAATAAATGTCAAAAGCCCGTTCTCCGTGACTGGACTGATCGACTACCATTGGTACCAGCATTATTTCTCCTCTTCAGCAAAGATATCCGTATCGGCGGGAACTGTTTCGATTTCGGCCCTGGAAAGCAGGAAATCGTAGGTACGCCGTTCCTGAAGATCATACTCCAGGCGCTGCTTCTCGTCACCACTGTTGACGAATTCCCGATATCGGTCAACATCGAAACCGTTCTCGCCGGCGATTTGTTCGATCCGTTCATCGACATCTTCGTCTGTGATCTTGATCTCTTCCTTGGTCCGGATATTCTCAAGAATCAGCATGCCCTGTAAAGCCTTCACTGCGTGGGGCTTGCCGATTTCACGATATTCATTGTCTTCTTCATCGGTGTTGGGCCGGCCCGTTTGCAGGTTCCGGCGGTGCATCTCTTCGATGCCACTTTCAATATAGCTGCTGATCATGGACGGAGGCAGATCAAAGCTGTTGCCGGCCACGAGGGCGGCCAGAATCTGCTGATCCATTTCCTGATCAACACGTTTTTCGCCTTCGGTGGCCAAATCATTGCGAATTTCTTCCTGAAGCTCTTCAAGGGTTTTGCCTTCAGTGATCTGGCCGGCCAGCTCGTCATTCAGTTCCGGCAGAGTCTTGACGGCCACTTCCTTGATGGTGCACTGGAAAGCAACTTTCTTACCCTTCAGGGCCTCGTTGGGATGATCATCAGGATAAGGCACGGAGATCTCTTTTTCTTCTCCGGCACTCATGCCCAGCAGGCCTTCATTGAAGGCTTCCATGTTGCCTTCGCCGCCGATAACAATTTTCTGGTCTTCAATGAGCTGGCCACTTTCAGGGGCTCCCTCAAGGGTTTCGGGCATCAGGTCCAAAAGAATCTGGTCGTCCTTCTCGGCAGGGCGGTCCACTTTTTCGAAGGTGGCGCGGCTTTCCTGCAAACGCTCCAAAACTTCCTGGACATCTTTATCCTCGACCTTGACCTCGCGTTTTTTCACCGCAACGCCTTCATAGTTTTCAGCAGTCACTTCAGGACGCACTTCAACCATGAGATCGAAGGTCATGGGACCCTCTTCTTCAAATTTGAAGTTTTCCAAAGCAGGATCCGTCAGGGGATTCAGGCGGTTTTCCATCAAACCAAACATCCAGGCCTGCCGGATCAGTTCTTCGGTGGTCTCCATGCGCAAAGATTCGCCGAGTTCCTTCTCCACCGTGGCCTTGGGCGTGCGGCCCTTGCGGAAACCAGGTTTCTGATAGCTCTTGGCAGCCTTTTTCAGCCGTTGGGCATATTCCTTATCGAACAAGTCGCGTTTGACTTCGACTTTAACCACCCGTTGCCAGGATTCCGGAGATTCCACCGTGGTGGTGATGGGGTTATTTTTCGGCTGCTGCTGGGTTTCAGACATGGGAAACAATCCTTACTTTGGTCAAACACATAACCAGTTTACTTTTCAACTACAAAACTATGGTGCGAGAGGGGGGACTCGAACCCCCACGGGTTTCCCCACAGGAACCTAAATCCTGCGCGTCTGCCAGTTCCGCCACTCTCGCGACCGGAGTGTGCTATGCAAACCCGGCATCAATTTTATTCAGGCGACAATATAGCCAGCCCCTAAAACACGGTCAAGGCCTTGAATCCCCTGAAATGAGGCATTCACTGGATTTTTCGATAGATGGTGCGGGATGCGATGCCCAAAATGCGGGCTGCAGTCTCCTTATCACCATTTGTGCTCTCAAGCGTGGCCTCGATGAGAGCCATTTCAGCATCTTTGAGTGTGGTACCCACGGGCATGGACAACACATCAAATCGCTGCCGACCATCCACCACGCTGCGGGGCAATACACCAGTATCAATAAGATCGTCTTTCCCGAGCACGACGGCCCTTTCCACGGCATTTTCCAGTTCGCGCACATTCCCGGGCCATGAATAACGGCTCATCACTTCAGTGGCTTTGCTGGAGAAGCCCGCAATTTGTTTATTGTTGCGCTCATTGAACTTGTGCAGGAAAAAGTTGGCCAAAAGCATCACATCGGCGCCTCTTTCCCGCAAGGGAGGCAATTCCAGGTTGATCACATTGAGCCGGTAGTACAAATCTTCCCGGAATTTACCATCGCGAACCAGACCGGCCAGATCGGCGTTGGTCGCAGCGATGATGCGCACATCGACACTCAAGGTGGTGTTTCCCCCAAGTCTTTCGATGACGCCCTCCTGCAGCACACGCAACAGTTTGACCTGGGTGGTCATGGACATTTCGCCGACTTCGTCCAGGAAAAGAGTGCCACCGTCCGCGGCTTCAAACCGTCCTTTGCGCTGGCCCACGGCGCCGGTGAAAGCACCAGCCTCGTACCCGAAAAGTTCTGCTTCAAGGAGGGTTTCCGGCAAGGCGGCACAACTGACAGTGATCAGGGCCTGGCGGGAACGGTCACTCCACCGGTGCAGAGCCGAAGCAAACACTTCTTTACCGGTGCCGCTTTCACCCGTCAGCAAAATTGTAGCGGTGCTGATGGCCACCTGGCGGGTCGTCTCCAAAGCCTGCTGCATGGCAAGACTGTTGCCGATGATATTGTCCGGACCCTGGATTTCTTCCAGGCGCTTGCGCAACTCGTGATTTTCAGCCAGAAGTTTTTGTTTTTCCAGAGCCTTGCCCACCACATTCAAGGTGGTGGTGGTGCTGAAAGGTTTTTCAATAAAATCGTAGGCACCATTTTTCATGGCCCCCACGGCCATTTCAATGGTGCCGTGACCGGTGATGATCACAAATTCGGTGGCCGGGGAAATGACCTTGGCAGTTTTCAGCAATTCCAATCCACCCATGCGCGGCATCTGCAGATCCGACAGCACAAGGTGCACCTCTTCCTGGCGCAACACCATCAATCCTTCTTCGCCATTGGAGGCCGTCAAAACATGATAGCCGTTGCGTCGCAACAGCTTACTTAAAGCCCGGCAAAGTTCAATTTCATCATCAACCACCAGGATGGTGGCCTGGGACCCGGCAGGGGTATCGGTTGGGGAATTGCTCCTGGACGATTCATTGTCCTGGTGAATTTCACTCATGCATGAATACTCCTGGATGATTGTTTGAATAACTGAGTTGTGACAATTTGTCGCTAGTTTGCCTATTTGTCAACACCCAAACCTGTGTCCGTACTGAAACTGATAAACTCAAAACCCCACTGGCCGATAATTTTGGGGAATGGGTATCAAATAATATGGTCGCTAAAATTCATCACACGGGGCTCATGTGTTTAAGATGGGGAAACAGAATTCCACAAATTTAAAACCCGCCTTGACCGGAAGCAGCAAAATGGCGTTGCCCATAGCTTACTTTGCCATGGGCCTGCTGTTGATCGGAATGCTTTTCTATTTTATTCAGTTGATGGAGCATGCCCGCAGCCAGGCCACAGAAAATTTGTCGAACAAGGCCAAAATCAGTGCTGAAAAAATTGAGCGGGAGGTTTCCAGTCTTGAAGCCCTGACCGAAGTTTTGGCCACCTTCTATTTTGAAAAAACCATCCAGGATGATGAGACAACAGCCCACACCCAATTGCTTGAAAACCTGAAACAGCACATGGCAAGCGGGCATTTCAAAATCAAAACCGCCTGCATTCAGACCTTTGATGGGCATTTGACCACCCTGCATCATGAAGGGTCTGGGGATTTCAGAGTGGAAAGTGAGATGCTCTCCGTTAACCGGCCAAGGGTTGCACCGGACACCAAATGGGAAGTTAATGCATTCCAGACA
>JAOZJV010000864.1 GCA_029935695.1 Candidatus Krumholzibacteriia bacterium
CGTTGATATTTCTTCTTTCGGGCAAAGGATTTATTCAACCAACAGTTCCCTCAACCCCGAACATTATGGCTTCAGGGGAATGGACATGCTGACCAATACCTCCAGCGCCTGCGCCCTGGCCACCGGTGCCCTGGCCCAACTCTACTCGGTGCGTGATGAGCTGGACATGGAAGCTTGCATCCAGCGGCTTTATTCGAACTCGGTCAAAGAATCAAATATTTTATATGGCGTCAAAGAAGGGCGTATTCTGCAATTGGGAAATGCCATAAATGACCGTCTGGACGTCATTCCCCCCAGCCGTGTTAATGATTTTGAAATTATTGAGGTGGGCAATCACCACGCCCTGCTGCAATGGACAGCCACAGGTGGAGATGGGATGACCGGTCCCGTCAGAGGATATGATGTGGCTTTTGGCCCAGGACACTATGAGGATGGATTTTGGCGGCGCAGTCAGCATCATCGTCTGGACATCAGTGCCGAGCCTGGAGAGATCATTCAATTTGAATACCGGGGAGTGACCCCCATTGCCTTATGCGGCATTGAGGAACAGCCCTATTTGCCACCCTCCGGTTCTTTTGTTGTGGCTGTGGCAGCTGTGGATTCTGCCTATAATCATTCACCTTATTCAACGATCCTGGAATTCACCGCCACCATTCCCATCCTGAGCACGGAGACAGAATTAGTCACGGCAAACCTGACCACCGGCGAGTTGAGAACCGAAGAATTTCTGGTGTCCAACAGCGGCGATGGCCCCTTTCCTTTTTACGTGGAATTCGACCCCCCAACCACCTGGCTGGATGTGTCTCCGGCCAGTGGGGTGCTTGCTCCCGGGGAAATCACCACTTTCACGGTGACCTTTGATGCATCCGAGCAATGTGAAGCTGGTGCTTTCAGTTGGGTGCATCTGCGTTATGCCGAAGATTATCCCATGGAAGAAATTTCCGTCGGTTGTCTCATGACCATTGAGCCCGCTGCCCAACTGAATACTTCACCCACGGAAATCGCATTTGGTTTGGTTCCTCTCCATGAAACAAGCACAACCATTTTTAACATCCACAATACGGGATGCCTGGATTTGCTTGTGGAAGACATTCAGGTCAGTGATGCCTCCCATTATTATTTCAGTCCGGCCAGCATTGAAATTCCCGCCGGCATGACTCAAGAGGTGATGGCTTTCATCACACCCACTGAGCTGGGTCATTTCAATGATACACTGACCATTGAGAGCAATGATCCTTTCCATCCCCTGTGGACCATGGATATTTCCGGTGAAGTTGTCTCGTCCATCACGGCTGTGGACCCGGCAGCTCATGGACCGCGCCCGCCTCTGGTGATTCCCAATCCGGCAAATCCATCAACCACCATTTCCTTTGAACATCAGCAGGCGGGAGATTTGCGGTTGTCCATCTACGATATTCGAGGAGCCCTGGTCAGGCAGATCAGGCTCAGTGGCATTGCTGCCGGAGTAACGGATGTGCGA
>JAOZJV010000865.1 GCA_029935695.1 Candidatus Krumholzibacteriia bacterium
TGGGAGGTGAGCTGGTGAGCAACCGGCTGGTTTACACCATGCAGCGCAATCCTGTCTTTGACAGTGTGCGCGATCCGGACTGGGGCATCTCCGGCTCGGTCGATGGTTTCGCAACCGGTATCGATGACCAGTTCTGTTATGATCTACCCGACAGTGGTTTTATGTTTCCCGGCGACATCCTGCATTACTACTACGAAGCCACTGATGAAGTAGGTGGTGCAGATCCGCAGACAGCAACCATGCCTGAAGATCTTTCCGGCTTTGGAGATTTCAGCAACCCTACCGCCTATTATATTTATTTCCAGGTTCACGCCTTGCCCAGTGTTTCGGCCGATGGAAATCATCCCGAGATTCTGCTCTGGAATGACTGTAACACTTCGGGCAACGACGAATGGTACACTGCTTTAAACAACCTGGGATTGGAACGTGGTGTGCATTACGATGCCTATTTCACCAATGGCGCCAGCACCGGCGCTGGCAATGGTCTGGGTGGAAGGGCTGTTTACGAGCAGATCAAGGGTTATTCCGAATTGCTTTACTCCAGTGCATATCTTGGCGTTTATACTATTTCCAATGGTGATTTCAGTTACGACGCCAGCCGCGACATCCAGCTGTTGACGGACTGGTTTGCCCTTGGTGAGGGCCGGGATGCATTCTTCAGTGGTGATGAGTTGGCCAGTGATATGGCTCAATCCGGTGCCATGACCAGTGGATTCCTGAATGACCTGATGAATGTTCAGCTGATTTCCAAAAACCTCAGGCCCTTCATCAGCAACCAATCGACTCCTGTGGTGCTTCCAGAACCCGGAAACAGTGTTTTTTACACCACTCCCGGTTGGATCGCCTATGGCGGTTGCTTTGACATCAACACCTTCGATGCGGTGAACATTGGCGAGGGTGCTGAACGTCTGGCTCGATTCACAAATCCCAGCGGCGCTGCTGATTACAGCTATTCGGCTGCGACCCTGAACGTTCATGGTAACGATCGTATTATCACCATGCCTTACGATTTCGAGACCATTTACACCGACCCGGACAACCCAGTGGGCGATGGTCTGGCCACCCGGGTGAATGTTCTGCGTGAAATCCTGGCCTTCTTTCAGGTTGATGGCAGCAGCTGGGCGCCCACGGATGTGCCTGCCTCTGACAAGTTCTTCGCCAGAAATTATCCAAACCCGTTCAATCCCGTCACCAAAATCGAGTTCAACATGCCGCAATCCGGCCACCTGGAACTCAAAGTCTACAACGTGCGTGGCGAGTTGGTTAAGACACTGGTTGATGAAACTCGTCCTGCTGGGGCCGGTTTCATCATGTGGGACGGCACCAATGACCAGGGTTCAAGCGTTTCTTCCGGTGTGTATTTCTACGAAGCACGCAACGGAGATAAAGTTCAGGTCAGCAAAATGGCTTTGATAAAATGAGGCTCCTCAGCAGAATCTGTGGGCGCAACCCGGGATTTTCATCTTGTTGAAAGCT
>JAOZJV010000308.1 GCA_029935695.1 Candidatus Krumholzibacteriia bacterium
CCTGAAAAACCTTTCGGGTGATTCTCAAAACGACATGAACCTCATTGGCCAGTTCGGCGTGGGCTTCTATTCGGTGTTCATGGTTTCAGACAACGTGGAAGTTCTCACCCGCAAAGCCGGCGAAGAGCAGGGATGGCTCTGGACTTCCGCTGGCGAAGGGGAATTTCTCCTGGCCGAGGCGGAAAAAGAGCAACGGGGAACCACCATCACCATCCACCTCAAGGATGAAGAAGACACCCGCGCCTTCGCCTCCGAGTGGAAAGTGAAAGAAATCATCCGCAAGTATTCGGAGTTCATCGTGCATCCCATCTGGCTCACGGTCAAAAGTGCACCGCTGCCAGTGGAAGAAGGCAAGGAGCCCGAAACCCCAGAAGAAAAAGCACCGGAAAGGCTCAATGAAAAAACAGCTCTCTGGCGCCGCACACCAAAAGATGTCACCGAGGAAAACCACAAGGAATTCTACCAGCAGATCAGCTCTGACTATGCCGGTGAACCCCTGACCCACACCCACACCCACCTTGAAGGTTTGCAGGAATTCTGGTCTCTGGTGTACATCCCCTCCAAGGCACCTTTCGGACTGTACCAGCAAGAGCGCGCCCACGGTCTGAAGCTGTATGTCAAACGCGTCTTCATCATGGATGACTGCAAGGACCTGGTGCCCAACTGGCTGCGTTTTGTCAGTGGTGTGGTGGACAGTGAGGACCTGCCTTTGAACGTCAGTCGGGAAATCCTGCAGGACAACCGGACCATGGCCAGTATCCGCAAGCACGTGATCAAAAAGACCCTCGACGCCTTGCAGAAAATGGCAGACAACAAGCCCGAAGATTACGCCAACTTCTGGAAAGAAATGGGCATGGTCCTCAAAGAGGGCTTCTACATGAACTACGAGTGGTTGGACGAACTGAAAAGCCTGCTGCGCTTCCACTCCACCACTTCGGGCACCGAATCGCTCATCAGTTTGAAAGACTATGTGGGCGGCATGCTGGAAGACCAGAAAGATATCTACTACATCTCCGGTGAAAATCTGAAAACCCTGGAGACGTCCCCGCTGCTGGAATCTTTCCGGGCCAAGGGCTACGAAGTGATTCTCATGGCCGATCATGTGGATGAATTCATGATGAGCGGTTTGATGGATTTCGACGGTAAGCAATTCAAGGACATCAGCCGCGGTGATGTGGCTCTGGACAAGACAGAGGATGAAGAAAAAGTTGAAAAGCAACAGCAGAAAGATTTCCAGAAGCTGTGCAATTCACTGCAGAACTCCCTGGCTGAATCTGTGGAAACGGTGCGAGTCACCACCCGCCTGCAGGACAGCCCCTGCGTCCTGGTGAACAAGGAAGATGCCATGAACGCGCACATGGAAAGGCTCATGAAACAGATGGGTCAAGACAACATGCCGGTGAGCAAACGCATCCTGGAAATCAACCCCCAGCATGCCATTTGCAAAACACTTCAGGCCAAGGCTGAAGCGGGTGAAGATCTGGACCAATGGCCCACTGTATTGCTAGGCCAAGCATTGCTTGCCGAAGGTTCTCCCTTGCCCGACGCAAACGGCTATGTGCAAGCGGTAAACAAACTTCTGAGTTAAGGACTATCCTTAATTTTCATTAAGTTCAACCCCGTGGTCAACCAATGAACCACGGGGTTTTTCTTATATGGTTGTTGACGTGGATCAATATTTCCCAATAAAATGCAGCCGTGATTCAGTTCTCGAATAAACTTCCCATTCTGGACGAGACAACAATTCAACGAGAGGCGCCCACATGTTTTACAAAAACAGGTTCCTGATGTTAACCCTTGCTTTGGCCATGAGCCTGACCATGGTCTTCGGATGTTCCGACGACGACGATCCTACTGATCCAGGTGACGGTGGTGGCGGCGAAGATCCTCCCATCGAAAACGTTGGCTCCATTTCCGGCATTGTCACACGCGATGGCGGCGCCTCCCTCGGTGGGGCCACCGTCAGCACCGGAGGCCAAACCACAACCACCAATGAAGAGGGCTACTTTGTCCTGGCCGCCGTCCCCGAAGGCAGCACCCTGGTCGGCTTCAGCGCCGACGGCTTCATGTCCACTTTCCGGGTGGCCGAAGTCACCTCCACCACTGCCACTCACTATCCTGACGTGACACTCCTGGCTTCCAGCATCAGCGAATTTGCCAGCGGCACCGGCGCTCTGGTTGATGATGGAGACGGAACAGTTCAGTTTGCTGCCGACAGTTTTGTCAATGGTGCAGGCACTCCCTACGATGGCCAAGTGACGGTCCAGGTCAACGCCTTGAACGCCAACGATCCTGACTTCTACGGCGCCTTCCCCGGCGAGTATGCCGGAGTGCGTGAAGATGGTTCCGAAGTGATCCTGGTCAGCTACGGTATCATGGCCGTGGAAATGACCAGCGCCGACAAATCTCCCCTGATGCTTGCCGACGGCACCACCGCCGAACTCAATCTCACCATCAGCGATGAAAAAGCGGCCACCGCACCGGCCACCATCCCCATGTGGTACTTCGACGAAAATGATGGTCAATGGCACGAAGAAGGCGAAGCCACCCTCAACGGCAACACCTACACTGCCGACGTGGCCCACTTCACCACCTGGAACTGGGATGTGCCCATCACGGACATTTGCAGCATCACCGGTTTTGTGCAGGACGAGCTGGGCCGTCCTGTTGCCGACGCCCGGGTCGTGAGCCAGGGTATCGATGCCGCTATTATGGCCGAGACCTTCTCTGGTGCCGATGGCAGTTTCACTGTCAATGCCCTTAAAAATTCAGAGACGGATGTATGGGCCACTGCCGGCAGTCGCATCAGCGATGCCACCCGAGTCAGCGTGCTCGAAGAGTGTCCCCTGGTACTGGATGATGCCTTGGTGCTGACGGTTCCGGCCTACACCATCAGCCTGACCTGGGGAGAACTTCCCTCCGACTTGGACACCCATTGGTTCATTCCCGCAACATGGACCACCGACTACGATTACTACCGCATTTATTACTCCAACCAGGGTGAAATGGGCGACAACCCCTACGCCAACCTCGACACCGACGATACAAGTTCCTATGGTCCTGAAATCGTCACTGGAACCCGCTTTTATAATGGGACCTTCCAGTACTGGGTGCACAATTATTCCGATGATATCAGTTCGGGGCTCCACACTTCCGGCGCCTCGGTTCAGCTGGAAGTATCCGGCTCCCTCTGGCAATTCGACGTTTCTGACGTCACGCTCGAAGGCGCCGACGAAACCGGTTGGTGGCATGTCTTTGATATGGTCGTCAGTGAGAGTGGAGCAGTGGTAGGTGTGGAATCAGTGATGGAGTTCCAACCTGAGTACAGCGGTGGAACATTCTATGAAGGCGACAAGGCAAACACCAAAAAATAAAAACCTATCCGCCTGAAAATTCCCGCCGGCTGCAATGGCCGGCGGGATTATTTCATCAGGAAAGGCCTTCCTCCATGCGGTCACAAGCCTCTTCCAGAATACTGCGTGGGCAACCAAAGTTCAGGCGCAGATGCCCGGGCCCACCAAACTCACGGCCATCAGACAAACCAACACCAAGGTTTTCAAAATGGGATGCCGGATCTTTCAACTCCAGGGCCTGCACATCCAGCCAGGCCAGATAGGTGGCCTCCACTTCCGCCATGGTCACCGAAGGCCAGGCCGCCACGCGCGACTTCAAATATTCCAGGTTTCCCCGCAAATATTCGATGAGCTCGGCCAGCCAGGGCCCGCCATGGCGCCAACAGGCTTCTGCAGCCGTCAGGCCCAGCACATTCACATGGGGCACAATGCCCAATGCCGCGTGCACGAATCGCCGCCGGATTCCCTCATCGGGTATGACAGCCAGAGAGCAACCCAATCCTGGCACATTGAAGGTTTTACTCGGAGCCAGCAGAGTGATGGTGCGGGCAGCCACGCCGGGACTCAGGGTGGCCAGGGGCACGTGCCGGCGCACCGGATCAAGCACCAGTTGGTTATGGATTTCATCACTGCAAATGATGACTCGCTTGTCCATGCACACTTCCGCCATCATCGTCAGTTCTTCTTCGGTCCACATACGGCCCACCGGATTGTGGGGATGACAGAGCAGAAAGAGGGAAGTCTTGTCTGAAATTCCAGCCTCGAAACGGCGGCGGTCCAAAGTCCAGCCCTGGGCATTGCCACCACTGAGGGAAACGGTTTCCAAAGTGCGGTCCATCAGACTGGGGACTTTGAGAAATGGCGGATAAACCGGCGTATTGACCACGACGCCATCACCCGGCTTGCCCACGGCCTTGCAAGTCACCGAGAGGCCGGAAACCAGACCCGGCAACCACACCAACCAGTCGGGCTCCACTTTCCAGTTGAACTCCTGCTGCAAAGTATCAACAACAACCCCCACCAATTCATCCGAGGGAGTGCCGTAGCCGAAAACTCCCTGATCCACTCTCTGGTGAAGGGCATCAAGCACTGCTGGGGGACAACGGAAATCCATATCCGCCACCCACATGGGCAGAATGTCCCGGCCTGCGTATTTGGACCATTTCAGGCTGTTGGAAACTTGCTTAGCTGCAGGTGTATCAAAATCAAATGACATCTCAGACACGTCCCAGTTCCTTGAGGTATGAAGCCACCATATCGGCGGCTTCGTCGGGAGTTGAGGCCAGACTGTACTTCGGATTTTCGGCACAGGAGTCCAGGAAAACTTCTCCCGGATTAAAGTCCAACAAAACCACAGGCCGATCAAAGCGCAACGCCAGGGCGATCTCACTGGTTGTACCACCGGTTCCCTTGCAGGCCACCACCACATCGCTGCTCAATACGTTGATGGCGTTTCGGCCGGCTCCCATACCGCTGGGAATGACAATATCCAGGCCCTTGGCTCCATTATCCCGGTCATCGTCGTACAGCACGCCAACAGTTAATCCACCGGCTTCATGGGCCCCGGTGACAGAGGCCTGCATCACACCAAAGGCCCGCCCGCCGGAAAGCAGAGTCCAA
>JAOZJV010000866.1 GCA_029935695.1 Candidatus Krumholzibacteriia bacterium
CTTTTGGCAGCCATGAATACCAGGGGAAAGACCGTTATTCAAGGGGCCGGATCTTCTCGAGACCACACCGAAAGATTGCTCGCGACCATGGGCATTAACGTGGGCGGCTTTCCGGGAATGGGAGATCTGCATTTGGATGGACCGCTTCAGGCGGGATCCTACGATGTTCAGGTACCAGCCGACCCGTCCAGTGCGGCATTCTTTCAAGTGGCTGCCGCCATGATCCCCGGCTCTTGCCTGATGGTGAAAAATCAATCTCTAAACGAAGGACGCGCCGGGGCTTTGGCTGTACTTGAGAGGGCGGGCGCCGCAGTCGTCATCAGCGATCGCCGGGGTGCGCCGGGAGAAGAGATGGGGGATGTGGAAGTCTCCTTTGGGAAATTGAAAGCGTTCCAAATCGGAGAGGAAGAAATTCCTTCCCTCATTGATGAACTGCCCATTCTGGCAGTGCTTGCGACCCAGGCCCAGGGTGTGACGATGATCACCGGCGCCCAGGAGTTGCGGGTCAAGGAGTCGGACCGCATTGCCGCCATGACTGAAGCTTTGCTGAAGGTGGGGGCCGATGTTCAGGAGCTTGCTGATGGATGGCGCATCACCGGGCCCACTGTTTTGAAGGGTGGGGAAAACGGGAATCCTGTGGTGATTGAAACAGTTGATGATCACCGCATCGCCATGGCCATGGCGGTGGCCGCTCTGGTGACCCAGGGTGAAGTGGCGCTTGATGAGGATGATTGTGTAGGTGTTTCTTATCCCGGATTTTTTCATACTCTGGATGGCCTGATAAACCATTGAATCCAGGCGGGTGTTTTCGCAAAGTATATATATTTTATCGCAAAAACCCAAAAAAGTTGCTATACTCTCATGATAGAGAGGAGCCGAAATGAGTTTTGTTGAAAGAACTCTGGCCAGAAAATTGAATCTGTTGCTGGACCGGCCTGTTGCTGATTCTGGCACCATTTTAGTTGAAGGGGCCAGACAGGTTGGAAAAACAACTTTGGTTGAGCAAGTCCTTACAAAACAAAATGCTCGAGTGTTGTCCTTCAATCTTGAAGAAGATCCATTAATCAGACTTCAAATTGATGAGTGTTCCAATTTTCAGGACTTTGAAGATTATCTGGTCAACAAACACAGGTTCGATGCAGACTCCAATAATATTTTATTCATCGATGAAGCTCAGGAAAGCAGTCGCCTTGGTGGGTTTGTTCGATTTTTCAAGGAGCGATGGAGTGGACCTAGAGTCCTCTTGACTGGGTCAACTTTAAGCAGGCTGTTCAGGGGAGATACAAGGTACCCCGTTGGAAGAGTTGTTGTTCTGCATTTGA
The DNA here is from genome assembly GCA_029935695.1 of Candidatus Krumholzibacteriia bacterium. Taxonomy (GTDB): domain Bacteria; phylum Krumholzibacteriota; class Krumholzibacteriia; order LZORAL124-64-63; family LZORAL124-64-63; genus LZORAL124-64-63. Next base: position 1,323 of record JAOZJV010000866.1, read on the forward strand.
ATCCGTTCTCCTTCAGAGAATATCTGGAAGCGGTCAAGGCAACGGTTGCTCGGGATGCTCTCGATGGAAATTGGTCAGGAATATCCGTAGGAAGACACAAAATTTTACTGGAACACCTGGATAAATTTCTGATAACTGGGGGTCTGCCT
>JAOZJV010000867.1 GCA_029935695.1 Candidatus Krumholzibacteriia bacterium
AACCAGGTCTTGGCCAGATCCTTGGCAACATCCTCAGACATGGTCTCGTAGTTGGCGCCAAATTCCTTGATCAACTTGATCCGCTGGTCACCCAGTTTACTCAGTTCTGTCTGGTACTCACGGTACAGGGGCCAGAAAATTTCGCCTTCTGCATCAGTGGGCGCCAGAGCCAGAGTCATCAGCATGACTTTTTCGGTCTGGATATCCTTGCGCATCAATTCGATAAAAGGTTCGCCTTGAGCCTTGGCTTCGGCAACAGGGCCCAAAGTCAGAGCGGCCAGTGTGAGAACCAACGTGGCGAGCAGGACACTGCGGCGTCCAAACAAATTCCTGAAATTCATTAACTATTCCTCCTGATTATTCCTGAATAAACGTCCCATCAAATAACAATGAGATTGAATTATCGGCAGGCAATCTAGTTGAACATGGTCCCATCGTCAAGAGAGGCTGGTTTGTAGCAAGAGAGTTGGACATTTAATTCAATCGCAAGATGAGGGTCTAATTGTTACTATGGTTGGGATATTCAAAATATGGCTTTATCTGAAATTGGAATTGATGCCGATGAAACTTCAGTCCAAAATCTGTTTAATCTTACTGGTTAGCACTCTTCTGCTAGCTGGCAACACCTTGGCTCAGGATCTTGAACCCCGATCCTTTTCCCAGACTCCCACCGGAATGAATTTCGCCGTGGTGGCTTTTGGTCATGGCCAGGGAAGCATGCTTTTCGATCAGGCCACGACCCTCGAAGATGTCACGGGAGAAGTCACCAGTGTGGCCAGTGCGTTTGTCCACACCCTGAATTTTTTTGGAGTTTCGGCCAAAGCCACAGCCATAGTCCCTATTGTGTGGGGCGACTGGGAAGGAATGTACCAGGGAGAGCAGGCCCAGACCAGCCGCCGGGGCATGGCTGACCCCCAGCTTGAGCTTTCGGTGAATTTTCTTGGCGCACCGGCCATGACCATGAAGGAAATGCGCGCCTTCAAACAAAAATGGGTGGTGGGAGCAAGCATCAAAGCAGTGGTTCCTTTGGGCCAGTACGATCCGGCAAAATTGATTAATCTGGGTACTAACCGCTGGGGTTTCAGGCAGCGGCTTGGTGTGTCCTATAAATCGGGCCCCTGGACTCTGGAAGCCATTGGCAGTGTTTGGCTCTTCACCAGCAACAATGATTTCTATGGTGGCGCCCTGCTTGAACAAGGCCCTCTTTGGGCAGGACAACTCAGTGCCGTTTACCAATTCCCTTCCCGAGTCTGGATTGGATTGGGAGCAGGACTGTCTCGAGGCGGCCAAACAACTGTCAATGCCATTGCATCAGATACCTACAAGAAAAACACACGCTGGGCCACCATGATTGCCATACCCCTGAACCGTCAACACAGCTTGAAGTTTGTTTACATCAACGGCCTGCGAACCCGCATCGGGTCCGACTTCAATCAGGTAACTTTGGCTTGGTCTATGCGGTGGGGCGGA
>JAOZJV010000868.1 GCA_029935695.1 Candidatus Krumholzibacteriia bacterium
ACAGATGCATGTTCAGCTGATACCCACCAGCAGCGGCCCTGGACAAACGATCTTCCACCAGGTCCCAGTTGTAAACTCCCCGTTCCGGTTCGAGAGCTGCCCAGCTTGTCCACCAGTTTTCAATACACATGCTGCCTTCGGGCCGGGGTAAATCCCGGGGCCCGATATACCCTGAATAAGTCTCCGGTTGAACCCACTCTGGCAGAAAATAGTCTTCCCCAGTTGTCACCGAGACAACGTCTTCTACCGAAGAGCTTCTCGGCTGCGCAGGTGTGGATCCGTAAGGATCTACTTCTTCGCTTTCAATTTCACAACCAACACAGGTGAAGAAGGAGAAGGTAATAGCGGCCGTTATCAGCCAGGATTGTATGGTTGAACCCTTGGTTCTGGGTTCCCGGTGAGTGAATAAGCGGGCCATCCTCAGCTCCTCAATTAATCAAAAGAAGTCCATTGCCTTCTTCTGACCCTTGAAAGAAACGTACCCTGACAGGCAATGAGGATGGTTGTGGAGCGCCGTGACACCTCAAGGAATCCTGAGGAACAACGGGTTAGAACATGGCCATTCAAGTCAATAACAGCCTCGCAGCCGGCAATGCATTACCACATTTGGAACAATTCCATAACGGGCATCCTGCAAGAACGGGCTGGTGGTATTGAGTTAAATTACATTCAACTATTGAATCAAGGTCAACTTGTGGGTGGTGCTGATTCCATCAGCCACCAGACGGGCAAAATAGACACCAGATGACAACGTCTGTCCCTGCTCATCCTTGCCCTGCCAGGTGATGCTGTGAGCCCCGGCGGACTGCAGCTCCTGAACCAGTGTTTCGACTTTGCGGCCTGCCACATCAAAAATTTCCAAGCGGACGGATTGGGGCGTCGAGATTTCGTACTTCAAGATAGTTTGGGGATTGAAAGGATTGGGGAAAGCAGACAGCAAATCCACGGCTGGTCTGGTAACAGGAACCGCGACCAGATCATAGAGCTCAAAAGCACCAATATCCGGACCGGCACCATAAGGTACGGGATTGCCCAAGACATCCATGGTCTGGCCATTCTCGAGAGCCGCGTCAATCAGCGGAGAGTTTTCGCCAGGAAAGAGACTTCCACCACTGATGAAAGGCGACCCGGTCAGAGTCACTGTTCCGTCAGCATCGATTCCACCGGTTTGGACCTCGCCTGCCTCGAAGGCACAATTGGAGATCCGGCTGATGGCGCCGTTCCTGGCAACGATCTGCTGGCTGTTTCCTTCTTCGCTGTAAAATACCGTGTTCACAAAAACACACCGCATAAGATCGTCGGTGAATGTGCCGCCTTCATTGGGCAGCATGATGGCATCACCATCACTCCAGGGGCCATGGGCTTCATTGTTGTAAAAGATGCAGTTGTAAAACTCACCACGCGGGTACAGACGGGTGGAAAAAGCCCCACCCCGACCCAATTCGCTGGACTGGTTGCCATTAACATC
>JAOZJV010000309.1 GCA_029935695.1 Candidatus Krumholzibacteriia bacterium
ACTCGCACGATAATCAATGCCAAAAATGGGGATACGGACCAAAAGAAGGGCACTGAGTTCACTGCAGAGTGGGGAATCGGCAAGTCCATCAAAAAGAACAAAACGCTCATTCGTCCTGGGTTATGTGGTTTTGCTCAGTTGGATGTAAGCGATCATGAGGGATATGTCAATGATGGCTATCGGTATGAAAAATATGCAATAGGGGCCGAGGTCAACGTCTTTTGGCTTCCACCTACTCTGTTCCAGGCTAATGTCCGTTACCTCCATGAATTCGGGACTAAAAATGCTCCCCAAGGCGGAAAATTCCTTTTTACAGTGACCAAATCATTTTAAGCACCAAGCCTGGAAACGGTCAGGAACGAGTTTCATTTGAAATGGCAAAAATTTGAAATATTGGAAGATCGATGTAAGTGCTGCGGGGCATGCATGAAGGTGTGCCCTGAGGGAGCTATTTGTCGCACGGAGAAAAAAGTCTGCAGGATAAATCAGGACATATGCACCCAATGCGGGATGTGTCAGGAAGTCTGCAAGGTTAAAGCTGTAAAAAATAAATTCAGCATTTCTGTTTTGCTTGGAAATCTTGGGTTTTTCAGGGAAAGGAAGAGTAATAAATCATGTCTGGAAAAAGCACAAAAAAATATCCGGCATCTGTAACTCTCACTGATGATGGGGGCCGGATTGTTCAGACCAACTGTTTTGAATGTCACAGCAAGTGCGGAGTGCTTGTCTATGTGGACAGTGATGAACGGGTTTACAAAGTCATGGGAAATCCAACATCACCTCAAAACAAGGGAACCATTTGCAGCAAGGCACAAGCAGCCAAAAAAATCCTCTATCATCCAGAGCGTGTGGATTATCCATTGAAACGTGTTGGAGAAAAAGGTGAAGGAAAGTGGGAGAAGATAACCTGGGAAGAGGCATTGGACACTATTTCCACTAAGCTTCAAGGATACAAAGATGAGCATGGACCCGAATCTGTTGTTTTTGGACAAGGGACGGGCAGAGGGACCAATCAGTGGTGCCAGCGACTGGGAAAAAGCTTCGGTATGAACCACTGGTGTTGCCCCGCACATGTTTGTCTTCTGCCGGACATGATGACTTCCATGATAACAAATGGCATTTTCCACCTGTGGGATGGAGCCGAATTTGCAAAGTCCAAATGCATTGTTTTGTGGGGTGCAAACCCGAATTGGACTGAAGGCCATTACACAAATGTCCCCATGGTGGAAGGGCGGACCAAAGGGGCAAAAATCATTGTCATTGATCCGCACTTTGAACATCCCATGGCTCACAAGGCCAATCATTGGTTGCCGATTCGTCCTGGAACGGATGGAGCTTTGGCCATGGGGTGGATGCATGTGATCATAAAGGAAAATCTTTATGATCGTTCTTTTGTGGAAAATTGGACTAATGCCAGTCACTTGATCAATTGTGAAAATATGGGGCCACTAACTGAGGCGATGGTGGTTGATGGTGGTGATGAAAGACAATTCCTGGTTTGGGATAAAGAAACAAATCAGCCTGTTGGCGAGCAGAAAGATGGGATTGACCCTGCTATAGAGGGTGCATTTGAGTTCACATTGGCGGATGGGAAAACATGCACTGCCAAAACGGTTTGGACTCTTTTCCTGGAACGCGTGGAACAATATACTCCCGAAAAAGTGGCCGAAATGACATGGCTGGATGCCGACCTTATCAGGGAATCGGCCCGTACTTACGCAGAGAATTCCCCTGGTGCTTCCATTGCCACAATGCAGGGTGTTGAAGAGCATCTCGACTGCACACACACCATCAGGGACATCTGCGTTCTTATTGCCATCACGGGTAACTTTGATGTGCCCGGTGGTAATGTGAACATCCCGTTCTGGAACGAAATGCTTGGCCCGTATTTGACCGGTCCAGACCCAGAAATACAGAATGAGAAGAAGCTGGGAGACCTTCGTCTCTATCCTGTCAGTCAGCCATCTGCTGTCTGGAAGGCAATTTTGACGGAAGACCCCTACCCGATTAAAGCTTATGTGGGAATCCAGGGAAATCCATTGTCCTGGGCAGAAGATCCACACAATACCGAAAAAGCTCTTCGGGCGGTCGATTTCCTGGTGATAATGGACTACTTCATATCACCCACCGCAGAGTTGGCGGATATCGTATTACCGGCGGCTCATTGGACAGAACGGGACTACATTGCGGAGGAGCTTTGCGGCAGGTATTTCTATGCTCAGCAACGATCCATAGATCCTGTATGCGAAAGAAAATCAGACATTTGGTTTATGCGTGAATTGGGAAGACGAATCGCTCCAGAGTGGTGGCCGTGGGCAACAGACGAGGAGCTTTTCGATTTTCAATTGAAGCCCTACAACATGACTTGGGAAGAGCTTAGAGAGAAACAGGTTTTCCTGGCCTATCCTGAAGTCTACAAGTACTACGAAAACCAGAGAATTGAGACTCCCTCCGGAAAAGTGGAGATCTTCAGCAATGTTCTCAGTGCGGTGGGGGGTGACCCCTTGCCGGGATACAAAGCTCCACCGGCCCTTACGCCAGAATACCCATTCATGATAATCACCGGAAGGCGTTATCCGAATTATTACCATTCGGCCTACCGGAACATTTCCTGGCTTCGTGATCTGGCTCCACATCCTCTTGTGGATATCAATCCAAAATCCGCAAAAGAACTTGGGATAAATGACAAAGACCTCGTTTGGCTGGAAACACCTGTGGGTAAAATTCAGATGTATGCCAGGCTGACAAATGCCGTGCATCCCAAAGTTCTCAGCGCACCCCATGGCTGGTGGCAGGAATGCGAAGAGCTCAATTTGCCCGGCTACCCCAATCACATTTCCAATGTCAACGTGTTGATAGACAAGGAAGAGTTCAACGAGGAATTTGGCACCCCGAACATGCGCTCACGCTCATGCAAGATTTATAAGGCAACGAAATCAGAAATTCCTGATTTCCCTTATTTGAATTTAAGGAGGTCAGAGCGATGAAGAAGCGACATGCTTTAGTGTTTGATTTGGACTTTTGCATAAACTGCAAAGGTTGTTCTGTTTCGTGCAAAAATGAGCACGAACTTCCACCAGGCATGTGTTTCAACTGGGTCTACCAGGAAGGTCCCATTGGAGATTATCCCAAGCTTCAGATGTATTATCTGCCGAGGACCTGCATGCAATGTTCCGAGCCGCCTTGTGCTGATGTCTGCCCCACAAAGGCGACATATATAACAGATGAAGGCGTTGTGATGATCGATGAAGATCTTTGTTTCGGCTGCGAGTATTGCATTTGGGCATGCCCCTATGAGGCTCGGTTTTTCGATCCGATTAAGAAGATCGTTCAAAAATGTAACATGTGCATTCATTTAACAGCCCAGGGTGAGTTGCCCAATTGCGTCCAGAATTGTCCTGCCAAAGCCCGAGTGTTCGGGGATCTTAATGATCCGGAAAGCGATGCCTCGAAAATCCTGGCCAAAAACCAGGGACGAGTTTTCCGGATTCGTGAAGATTTGGGGACAGAGCCGAACGTCTATTACCTCTTGCCAAAAGGAGTGGAATTAAAATGAGAGCACAATATCCCCTGGTCTTTTCTACCTTACTGATTCGCTTGGCGGTTGGAGTTGCAATTGTGCACATTCTGACCTCGCTGGGTTCTGATACGATTGTACCGGACTGGTTTATCGCCATATTGGGTATTGGCAGTATCGGGACAGGCATTGTTTTGAGCATGATGCATCTGGGCAGGCCCAAACGCTTTCTGAATTCTTTTGCAAATCCCAAATCCATGCTGACATTGGAGGCATATTTCATTCCCCCGTTACTTGTCTGCATGGCTTTCCTGGGAGCTGGGTATTTTTTCGACCAGATGGCATGGCTAAATGTTGTCGGAAAGATAGGCACTGTTGTTTTTGGGGTGATACTAATTTTTGTCACCGCGAAAGTGTATCACCTCAAAGCACGGCCCACCTGGGCCACGCCACTGGTGGTTTATGAATTTTTCTTGTCTACAATCTGTCTTGGACTTTTGGGGTATGTCGGTCTTGTTCCGTTTTTTGGCCAAATGGTTGGAACCGGATTGCTTTACCTAACTGGCTTTGCCATGATTGTTTTGGCAGTTGAATTCATCATTACAATTTATTACCGGTATTATATTCAAAGCGTGTCACAAACGGCAGCCGAAGTGCTGCGGGACTCATCGGCAAAAGTCCAATTCTATTCCTGGATCGGCTTAGGCCTGGTCTTGCCGTTTGCTCTGTGCACGATCACTTTGATCACCAAGAACATTAATGGTGCCCTGGTTTTGGCTTGCTTTCTGAGTTTTTTCCTTGGTGCTCTGTTATGGCGAGCCCTGTTCTTCGAGACCTCTACACCACTTAAAATAACACCAGATATTGCTGAAATTTGAGCAACCGGTGTGCTGATTAAGTGACGTATCTCATTTCCTTGCAAAGCCCCTTTGCCTGACCAGGGTTAGCCCCTGGTCAGGCGCGGAAATAAGCATTTTTGTGCGACTGAGAATGGTAACAATTACCGAAATCAGTCTATGATTTTCGGCTGGATAATGATTTGAGGAAGAACAAGATGTTTAATGGTCTTTGCATTGCTTTCGTCATCTTGTTAATCCCTTTGGTGGTTGAAGCCAATGATTCTTCTGCCCCCATGGCCCAATCAGATACATCCCAGGTTTTTGAATTGGGGCGTGTTTTCGAAATTGTGGTAACCGCTCAAGCAATTCCCTTTCCTGAAACAGCGATGGTGGACACCAAGTCCATGAAACAACATAACAGGGAAACTGTTGCCGATGCCGGTGATTTGCTGTCTGGAGTTCACCTGACTCGAGTTGGGAATCGGAATGAACAAACCCTGACCGTCCGTGGGTTCGACATGCGGCAGGTTCCCGTTCTGATGGATGGAATCCCCGTTTATGTGCCATTTGACGGTTATGTGGACCTGGT
>JAOZJV010000869.1 GCA_029935695.1 Candidatus Krumholzibacteriia bacterium
TCCACTTCGACATTGGTATCAACAGCCGGACTAATCCCACTCCTGCCGACGTGCTGGATCCGCTGCCTGACCACCGGGCAGGATCTCTGCTTCCCAATGTGACTCTCATCGCCAGGGATGTATTCGGCAACCACGTCGCTGATTTTGCTGAAAATGTGACACTGTATGTGAATCACGGTACGGGTATTTTGAACCCCACCGCAGCCGACATGAGCCTTGGTTTGGGCAGTGGCACCTACAATGGTGCCTGGCGCGGAAATATCCAGATCACCCGCACGGGTGAAGATGTGCGCCTGTACGTGCGCGAAGACACCTATGCCCACACTGATAGTTCCAACACCTTCGACGTATTTGCCCAGTCCCAGGATTATGCTGATCTGGTGATCCTGCTGCCTGGTGAAACCCACACTCCGGGTATCGCTCCCGGTAAAGTCGGATCACCTCTGCCCACCGTGGCTGGAGATCCGATGGTGGCCACCATTATCGCCACCGACAGCTGGTGGAATCAGGTTCCGGTGCAGCCCCAGGTTCACTTTGAAAGCGACAATTTCTTCCAGATGATATCCGCCAATGACCAACAGCTTGATCCTGATGGCACGGCCCAATTTGACCTTTTCTTCAAGACCGCGACCACGCACAATCTGAGCATCCGGGATCTGATCATTCCGGCCTACACCGACACCAGTGAAGTTGCCGTGGACCCCGGCAGTTTCAATCGCCTCATGTTGCTGCTGCCCGGTGAAGCAGCCGAGCCTGGCGGCCCGGAACCTGACGGCAAAATTGGTTCGCCCATTCCCCAAACCGCCAGTCTGGAATTCGACGCCCGCATCCGCGCGGTGGATCAGTTCTGGAACCAGGTGAACAACAGCAGCGAACACGTGTGGCTGGACAGCGACGACGGATCCATCGCTCCAACCAACCCCCTTAATAACGGCCAAAGTCTGGTCTCCGGTGAACTGACCATGCCTGTCTTCCTGACAAGCACCGGTTTCATCACCATGAGTGCCGCGGCCATGGATAATATTGACATCACCGGTCAGCTGAACACCGTGCAGGTGCAGCAGGGCGCCAACTATCAGATCGTTGTGCCGGACTCTGCTTACGTGGGACCGCCCCAGACTTTTGAAATAACCATCAGTTTGGTGGATGAGTTTGGTGACCCCATGCCAGCGGCCAACAACTGGTTCAACGTTCAGGCCCTGCGCAGCAATCTGGAACCTGCCAGCAGCACCCTGCAGATCACCAGCGGCCAGCTTGCCACCGGTACGGTGACCATCACCGGACAAGCTTATGATACGGTCGAAGATATTGTTCTGTGGATCACCGATACCGCGGGACGGAGCAGTTACAGTTCAACTATCCGCATGCTGCCCAATGGGTTGGAGTATGTGGTGACGTTGGATCAGGATCTGCTGGCCGTGGTTGGTCCGCCGGCGACATTCCCGCTGGACATTCTTCTGCGA